>DAIODV010000121.1:6049-9527 GCA_036746615.1 Mycobacterium sp. | reverse complement strand
GCTCAAGGGCTTCCGCAACCGGTTCCGCACCGAATACGAAATCGTCAACGTCGGCGACATCAACCGCTTGTTCCCCAAAGGCGGTTCGGTCGGAGTCGACGAGTTGGTGGCCAAGGGAGCGGTGCGCAAGAATTCGCTCGTCAAAGTTCTTGGCGACGGAAAGCTGACCGCCAAGGTGGATGTCACCGCACACAAGTTCAGCGGCAGCGCGCGGGAGAAGATCACCGCCGCCGGAGGGTCAACCACCGAGCTCTAGGTCTGCGTGCGTGCACCCAGCACGTCGCGGAACAGTGCTTGTCGAACCGCGAGCTCGCGCGGATCACTGCACAGGTGAAAACCCAGCCGGTTCATCACGTACGCGAAACCCACCCCCGTGTCGGGGTCGGCGAAGCCGAACGAGCCACCGAAACCTGGTGTGCCGAAAGCTGTTTCGGACGATCCGAATCGGCAGATCGGCGCAGGCTTGGACAGTCCCGCCGCATACACGACGTCGACACGCAATACCCGGTCCCGCAGCCCGCGGCTCGGGGGAGTGGGGAACGCGGTGAGCTCATGCAGCACGGATGCGGTCAGGCCCAACGCACTGCCTCCCGCCGCGGCGGCGCCGTATAACCGAGCCACGGCGCTGGCGCTCCCGATTCCATTGGCCGATGGAATCTCGATGGCGCGTACGTCATCGCGGTTGTAGTCACCGGCCCATGGCACGACGCCTCGCGGAAGGGAGCCCGCGCGGGCGAGCAGTCCGACCGGGTTGAGCGACGCGGCCACGAGCGCGGGCTTCATGACGTTGAGGTGCAACAGGGATTCCGCACGCGACCACGTATGCAGGTGCGCCACCCGCTCGCGGTCCACCGAATCCGGCAGTCCGATATGAAGATCCAGCGCCAGCGGTCCCGCGATTTCATCGGCGAAGAAGCGGCCCAGTGTACGGCCCGCCGGGTCGGTGCGACGGATCAGTTCGGATTCGTACCAACCCAGCGTGATCGCGTGGTAGCCGCACCGCGTACCGGGCGGCCACGCGGGTTTCTGGGCAGCGAGGATCACCGAAAGTTTGGTCGGGTCAGCGACATCCTGCACAGTTGGCGCCGGTGACAGTGCGCACAAACCAGCCTGGTGATCCAGTAGCTGCCGCACGGTCACATCAGCCTTGCCGGCTTGGGCGAATTCGGGCCAGTGATCGGCTACTTTGTCGTCGTAGCCGAACAGTCCTCGTGACACGGCCGCCGCAACAGCAAGCGCGGCAACACCTTTGGTCGTCGAGAACATATTGACCATGGTGTCGTGCTGCCACGGCGCCTTGGTGATGCCATCGCGGTAGCCACCCCACAGGTCGACGACCTTGGCGCCGTCGCGGTAGACGGCCACAGCGGCACCAACTTCATGCCCTGCCGCGAAGTTGGCGCGAAAGGCGTCGGCGACCTTGCCGTAACCCTCGTCGACGTCCCCGCCGATCAGATCCGGCGACACCGTGACTTTGAGAACCATTGAGTGGTTATACCAGCTGGGGAACCACTTCTGCGGCAAGACGTTCCATCTGTTCGCGATCCTCGGTGAGGTCACGGCCGACCGGGTTGAGCAGGATCATCTCGGCGCCGGCGTCGATGACCTTGCGCAATCCGGCTACCACGTCGTCGGGCGTGCCCGACACCGGCACGGCGTCGATGCCCGGCATCGAGCCGTAGATCCGGTTTAACCCGGCCAGCACCCGTTCACGCGCTCTGGCGGCGTTGTCGTCGAGCATCAGGTAAACGCGCTTGCCGATGCTGAACTTGGCGGGATCCTTGCCTTGTTCGGTCAGCTCGTGACGCACCGTTTTCACGGCCTCGCTGAACTTTTCGGTGGTCGACGAGCCCGCGCCCAGAAATGCGTCGCCGTGCCGCACCGCCCGAGCCAGCGCCTTGGGGGCCTGGCCGCCGAACCAAATCGGCGGATGCGGCCGCTGCACGGGCTTCGGCTGAATCGGCAAGTCGTTGACCTGACGGAACCGGCCGTCGAACGTCACCCGCGGCTCGTCGGACCACGCCGCCTTCATCAACTCCAAGCCCTCGGTGAAGCTGCTGATAAACGTGGCCTTGTCCACCCCGAACGCGGGGAACTGGCGGAACCCGCCGCCGGGTGCCACCCCGACGTCGAGCCGGCCGTGGCTGAGCCGATCGACCGCTGTTATCGCCGAGGCCAGCTGCAGCGGATCATGCAACGACGAAACCAGCACGGCGACGCCCAGCCGCAGCCGCTCGGTGCAGGCCGCGGCGTAAGCCAGCAGTTCCAGCGGCGCCAGCAGCGGCGCCTCGCCGACGATCTGTTCGAGCACCCAGCCGCCCTCGAAGCCGAGCTCCTCGGCCCGCGTCAGATAGTCGCGCTGACCAGCCGCGTCAAATCCGGTCGAATCGAATTGGTGAATCGAGATGGAGAATCGCACCCCACCAACCTACGGACCGGGCTACCGTGGCGTGCTCGTCGGTAGGCTCAACATATGTTTGCCTTCCTGCCTGATCCGCCGGGTGTTGACGAGGTCCGCGCGCTGGCCCGCCGGGTCGACACCGCCCGCCACCACGCAGTACCCAAAGGCTGTGTGCTCGAACTGGACCTACGCGCCGCGCCGCCGGAGACCGGCGGCTTGGACCCGCTGGCGATCATCACCGGCGGCGGTCGGCCATTGGTGCTGCGCGAGGCCGTCTCCGCGCTGCATCGCGCCGCCGACGATTCGCGGGTCGCCGGCCTGATTGCACGCGTGCAACTTCCGGCCGCCGCGGCGGGCCCGGTTCAGGAACTGCGGGACGCCATCGCCGCGTTCACTGCGGTCAAACCCTCGCTGGCGTGGGCCGAGACCTACCCGGGAACGCTGTCCTACTACCTGGCGTCAGCGTTCGGCGAAGTATGGATGCAGCCGTCGGGAACCGTCGGGCTGATCGGCTTCGCCACCAACGCGCTGTTCTTGCGTGACGCGCTGGACAAGGCCGGCATCGAAGCGCAGTTCATCGCCCGCGGTGAATACAAGTCGGCGGCAAACCTTTTCACGCAAGACCACTACACCGACGCGCATCGAGAAGCCGACACCCGGCTGCTGGAAAGCCTGCGCGGCCAGGTCTGGCAAGCGGTCGCCGACTCCCGCAGGATCTCTCAAGATTCCCTCGACGCGCTCGCCGACCGCGCGCCGCTGCTGCGCGAAGACGCCCTGAGCTCCGGGCTGGTCGACCGTATCGGCTTCCGCGACGAAGCCTATGCCCGGATCGCTGAACTCACTGGTGCCGAGGGGCTTTCGCCTAAGACCGGCGATGCCGACGCCGATGACGCGCCGCCGCGGCTGTATTTGAGTCGTTATGCCCGGGCGACCGCGTCAGGTGGGCCCTCGCTGCCGTCGGTGCCGGGGCGCAAACCCAAGGCGACCATCGCCGTCGTTACCCTTGCGGGCCCGATCGTGAGCGGCCGCGGCGGCCCGCGGAGGGTGTCCTTTGGTAAGCCCAGGGCCGGCGGCGGC
>DAIODV010000121.1:1221-6039 GCA_036746615.1 Mycobacterium sp. | reverse complement strand
ACCATCGCGGCGGGGCTGCTGGAGGCCGCAGCCGACGATTCGGTGTCAGCGATCGTGCTGCGGGTCGACTCCCCGGGTGGTTCCGTCAACGCGTCGGAAACCATTTGGCGCGAGGTGGGCAAGGCGCGCGATCGGGGTAAGCCGGTAGTGGTGTCAATGGGCGCGGTCGCCGCGTCCGGTGGCTACTACGTCTCGATGGGCGCCGACGCGATCGTGGCTAACCCCGGCACCATCACCGGTTCGATCGGCGTGATCACCGGCAAGCTGATCGCCCGCGATCTCAAGGGCCGCCTGGGTGTTGGGTCGGATTCGGTGCGCACCAACGCCAATGCCGATGCCTGGTCGATCAACGCGCCTTTCACCCCCGAGCAGCACGCCCAGGTCGAGGCCGAGGCGGACCTGTTCTACACCGACTTCGTGCATCGGGTTGCCGAGGGTCGCAACCTGACGGTCGAGGCGGTGGATGCCGTTGCCCGAGGCCGGATCTGGACCGGTGCGGACGCCCTCGAACACGGCTTGGTCGACGAACTCGGCGGCCTGAGAACCGCAGTGCGCCGCGCAAAGGTGTTGGCGGGCTTCGACGAAGACGCCAAGGTTCGCCTTGTCGGCTATCCGGGCTCGTCGCTGTGGGACTTCCTGCGGCCGCGCCCGTCCTCGCAACCGGCGGCCGCATCGCTGCCGGATGCATTGGGCGCGCTGATCGGCCAGTCGGTGGTCGGAATCATCGGGCAGGCCGAGCGAACGCTGAGCGGTGCCAGTGTGCTGTGGCTGGGGGAGTCCCGGTTCTAACCCGCGAGTGTGCCACTGACGTAGATGATTTCGCCCAGCGGCTCGTCATCGTCAGGGGCGGGAAGCTCGAGTCCGTCGCGGTGGAACAACTCCGCGCGCGCAGTGTCGACCACGTCCCATCCCTTGGAGCGCAGGTATTCGATGACGTGGCTGCGCTCATCGGTGTAAACCAGCGACGGCATGTCGATGTCGACACCTTGCTCGCGGAACTGCGCGGTCATCTCGCGAACCCTATCGGGGTCCAAATCCTGAAGGCCTGGAACGTATTCGGTGGCGACAGCACTGCCCGGCACGCTCATCGTGGTGATGTTGTCGAACAGCCGGTCCTGGGCTTCGGGCGGTAGATAGATCAGCAGACCTTCGGCCAGCCACGCCGTGGGTGCTTGCGGGTTCAGACCGGCGGCCTGCAGCGCGGTGGGCCAGTCGTATCGCAGATCAATGCTTACGGCGCGTCGTTCGGCGGCGGGCTGCGCGCCGATGTCGGCCAGCGCGGTCGTCTTGAACTCGATCACCTGCGGCTGATCGACCTCATAGACCACGGTTCCCGCCGGCCAAGCCAGCCGGTATGCCCGGGAGTCCAGACCGGACGCCAGGATCACCACCTGGCGCACACCCGCGTTGACGGCGGCCAGCAGATAGGAGTCAAAGTACTTGGTGCGCACTCCGATTCCGTTGATGATGTTCTGCATGCGGGCCGGTGAAGCGTTGTCGATGGACGAGAAGTCGATCGAGCCGTCGATCATCTTCACGAAGAAGTCCAGCCCGACCGCGCGGACCAACGGTTCGGCGAACGGATCGTTGATCAACCCGCTGGGATCTTTGGTCGCCAACGCGCGGGCGGCGGCGATCATCGTCGCCGTCGCGCCCACACTGGAAGCCAGGTCCCAGCTGTCGTCGTGAGTGCGTGCCATGGCCGCCCTAACCGAGGGCGGCGGCGACGTAAGCCATGTCCCGGAACAGCGCCATCGACTCATCGTCCGGGAAGGTGAATCCGTTGCGCTCGTATAGCTCCGGGGCGGGATGCGCCGCCACCTGCCAGCCGTGGCCGGTCAGGTAGTCGATCACAATGCTGCGCTCGCCGTGGTAAAACAGGTCGCTCGGGTTGAGGTTGAAACCGGCGCGACGCCACCGCTCGCCGATGCGCTGCACACTCTGCTCGGAGAAGGCGTCCGGGTTGGAAATGTGTTCGGTGGCGAGCTGACTTCCCGGCGCGCTGAGCGCGGTGATGTTGTCGAACAATCGGTCTTGAGCCTCGGGCGGCAAGTAAGGCAATAAGCCTTCGGCGCTCCACGCTGCGGGCTGGTTGACGTCGAAACCCGCTTGCCGCAACGCCTCTGGCCAGTCGTCTCGCAGATCGATGCTGACCGTGCGGCGCTCGGCAGTCGGTTCGGCGCCGAGATCGGCCAAGGTGGTGGTCTTGAAGTCGATCACCTGCGGCTGGTCGATCTCGTAGACCACCGTCCCAGCCGGCCAGGCCAGCCGGTAGGCCCTGGTGTCGAGGCCGGACGCGAGGATCACCGCCTGCCGAATTCCGCCTTCGGTGGCGGCGATGAAAAAGTCGTCGAAAAACCTTGTGCGCACTGCCATCTGCTCAGCCCGCGTCCGGCGATTCAGCACGGGGTCCTCGTCGTTTTCCAGACTGACCTCTCCGTCGATAAGGCGGATGAAGGGCGTCAAGCCCACCGCGCGAACCAGCGGATCGGCCAGCGGGTCGTCGAGCAGCGGGTCGGGCCCTTGCGACGCAATAGCGCGCGAGGCCGCGACCATCGTCGCGGTTGCTCCCACGCTGGATGCCGGGTCCCAGCTGTCCCCGTCGAATCGTCCGGATTGGGCGCGTGTCATCGTGATGGACTCCTACTTTTTGTCGGGTAGTGTGCCGCTGACGTAGAGCCGGTCGGCGAACGGGAAGTCGTCGTCAAGGGGCGGAAGCCCGTTGGCCGCGAACAGCTCTCGGGTGCTTCGGCCGGTGATCTGCCAGCCGCAGTCGGACAGGTAGGGCGCCGCCTCGTTGCGCTCGCCGAAGTAGATCAGTTCGGTCATGTCGAGATCGAGGCCGTGCTTACGCCAGCGGTCGGAGACGGTCCGCATGTGTTCTTTCAGCCGCTCGCGCAGGGCGTCATCTCGCCTTGGCATGCTTTCGGTTGCGATGCGGCTGCCCGGCGCGCTGAGTTCGGTGATGGTGTCGAGCAACCGGTCCTGCGCCTCGGGTGGCAGGTACCCCAACAGACCCTCGGCACTCCACGCCGTCGGCTGTTCGGGATCGAAGCCCGCCGCACGCAGCGCGGCCGGCCAGTCGTCGCGAAGGTCGATGGCAACCGTGCGCCGGTGGGCAGTGGGCTGCGCTCCCATTTCGGCCAGCGTGCGAGATTTGAACTCGATGACTTGCGGCTGGTCGATCTCGTACACCGTGGTGCCGTCGGGCCAGGGCAGTCGGTAGGCGCGGGAATCCAATCCGGACGCCAGGATCACCGCCTGCCTGATGCCCGCCTGGGCAGCGTCGACAAAGAACTCGTCATAGAACTTGGTGCGGACCGCCATGTTGTCGGTCATCCGCGGCATGCTGCGCGACGAATCGTCGCCGTCGTCCTGGAGGTCGGCGGGGTTCAACTCCCCGCTGACCAGGCGGACGAACAGGTCCACACCCACGGCCCGAACCAGTGGCTCGGCGAACGGATCGTTGATCAGCGGCCGCTCGGACTTGCTTGCCAATGCACGCGACGCGGCGACCATCGTGGCGGTCACGCCAACACTTGATGCCAGATCCCAGGTGTCGTTGTCGGTGCGTGCCATCGCTATCCCCCTACGCGAAACCGGGTTGATACTTAGCCAATATAACGAGCTTACCATGTGGCTAAACACGCAGTTCTGCGTGCATATTCCCGAAACGCCTGTCTTAACTGGCCATTAGCGCGACGCTTTGGCCATGGCGCATGCGGTAGCAGGAAAGCGGGTGGTGGTCACCGGCGCATCGTCGGGCATCGGTGCGGCCCTGGCTCGGCAGCTGGCCGGCCGCGGCGCGGTGGTCGGGCTGATCGCCCGTCGTTCGGACCGTCTTGCCGAGGTGCTGGCCGACTGCCGTAAGACTTCAGCGGACTCGACGATGTGGGTGGCCGATCTGGCCGAAACCGCTAGCGTGGGCGACCTGGCGGCGCGGGCCTGGGATGAGCTGAGCGGCATCGATGTACTGGTCAACAACGCCGCCACGCCGAAGCGCCGCAGAGTCGATGCGTTGGATCCGGCTGAGGTCGAGGACGTCATGCGGGTCAACTTCTTCGCGCCGATGCGGCTGACATTGGCCGTCTTGCCGCGGATGCTGCAGCGCGGACATGGCACGATCGTCAACGTCTCAAGCGTGGGTGGCCGGCTGGGCATCATCCACGAGGCCGCCTACTGCGCCAGCAAGTTCGCGCTCTGCGGATGGAGCGAGTCGATGGCCGTCGACCTGCACGACACCGGTATCCGGGTGAAGCTGATCGAGCCCGGGCCGGTCGATACGGAGATTTGGGATCAGCCGGGCAGCGAGGAACCGCTGTTCCAGGGCCCCAAATTCCCGGCCGACGAGGTGGCCGACGGCATTATCGCCGCGCTGGACAGCGACCGTTTCGAGGATTATCTGCCGGACATGAAGGCGGTCGTCGACGCCAAGAACGCCGACATCGACGCCTACATCGCCGGCGCGGCCCAGATGGCACCGCGATGAAGGCGCTGGTGTTCGGGGTGCCGCCGGAGCCGCTCAAGGGCCCCGAGAACGCGCTGACGCGCAGTCCTGTAGCGCTGCGGGACGTGGCGGATCCGCAACTGCTGCATGACGATTGGGTGATCACCCGTCCGCGGCTGACCGGCATCTGCGGCTCGGACTCCAAGCAGATCCTGCTGGATTTCGGTGACGGCGACACCGACAATGCGATGGCGGCCTTCTGCTCGTTTCCGCAAGTGATGGGCCACGAAGTGGTCGCCGACGTGCTGCGGGTGGGGCCGAAGGCCCGCGGCCTCGAGGAGGGTCAGCGCGTCGTGCTCAACCCGTGGCTG
>DAIODV010000121.1:0-1211 GCA_036746615.1 Mycobacterium sp. | reverse complement strand
CAACCCGCTCACCGCGCTGGTGTCCTTCCCGCACGTGCTCGGGCACGAGGTGGTCGGCCGGCGGCTCGATACCGGCCAGCGCGTCGTGCTCAACCCGTGGCTGTCGTGCGGGCCGCGCGGCATCCAGCCGCCCTGCCCCGCTTGCCAGAGCGGCGACTACAGCCTCTGCTGGAGCTTTTGCGAGGGCGACATCAAACCGGGGATCCACACCGGGGTGTCGGCCGACGCGACCGGTGGCTATGCCGAGCTGATGCCTGCCCATGACAGCATGCTGTTCCCGGTGCCCGACTCGGTGCCCGACGAGTTGGCAGTGTTCGCCGACCCGTTTTCGGTGTCGTTGCACGCGATTACCCGTCACCCGCCACCGCGATCGGGTCGAGTGCTGGTCTACGGCGCCGGCTCGCTGGGATTGTGCGCGCTGGCGATCCTGCGTGCCCTATATCCCGACGTTGCAGTCGCGGTGGTAGCCCGCTTTGACGCCCAGGCGCAGCTGGCCCGCCGGTTCGGCGCTGATGTCGTGCTGGCGCACGAACCACGGCTTGCCATCATCGAAGAGTTGGTGAGCTGGGGCGGCGGCCGGTTATGGCAGCCGCTGCAAGGCTTGCCGATGGCACACCCCGGAGCCATCGACGTCGTCTACGACACCATCGGAAAACCGGAAACGTTCGAAGTCGGGGTGCGCGTGCTGACTTCGCGGGGAACGCTGGTGAAGGCCGGTGTACACGCACCCGGCCGGTGGGAATGGAGTCCGTTGTACTTCAAGGAGATCAGCTGGGTGGGCTCCAACGCCTTCGGGGTCGAAGAGGTCGACGGCCAGCGCAAGCACGCGATCGCGCACTATCTCGATCTGGTTGTCGACGGCCGAATTGATCTGCGCCCCATGCTGACTCACACGTTCGGCCTTGAGCAGTGGCGCGACGCCTTTCTAGCGATCGCCAACCAGGGTGAAAGCGGTGCAGTGAAAGTCGCGTTCGATCAGCGCTAGTCCACCGCGCCTTGGGATCCGGTGATGGGCAGCTCAATTGGGGTAATGACGCCTGGCTGTGCCTTGCAAAGGAACGGGATGGCGTTGACCGCAGCGACGGCGGTACTGTCCATCAACACTGTCATCACGTCTTGCCCGGGCTTGCCGAAGCGGATCGTCGCGTCGACATATGGCTCGCCTTCGATCACTACGCTGAAACCCTTGGGGTCGGTCCATTTTGGCTCGA
>DAIODV010000120.1:8044-9543 GCA_036746615.1 Mycobacterium sp. | reverse complement strand
CTCAAGGTCACCGACCGCTGGACTCCGCTTGTGACGGTACGAACCGCACAGTTCGACATCTGGGCCGCCCAGTTTCTGGCTGCACACCCGCAGGCCACCGTGATCCACCTGGGTTGTGGTCTGGACAGCCGGGTATTCCGGCTGGATCCCGGACCCGGCGTGGAATGGTACGACGTCGACTACCCGGCGGTAATTGCTTTGCGCGAGAAAGTCTTTCCGAGCCGACCGCAATACCACCTGGTTGCCACCGCGGCGACCGATCCGTCCTGGCTCGACCAAATCCCGGCCGACCGGCCGACCTTGCTGTTGGCTGAGGGCATCAGCATGTACCTCACCGAGAACGACGGCGTCGCCTTGCTGCAACACGTCGTCGACCGGTTCGGATCCGGCGAACTGCAGATCGACTTCTACAACTGGGTGATCGTCCGCTCGCAGAAAACGCACCGGCTGCAGCGGCAGTCCGGTTCGACCCTGTACTGGGCCGTCAACAGACCGGCCGACGTCACCAGCCGAGTCTCGGGCGTCCGGTTGCTGTCCGCGGTGACGTTCTTCGACGCGAGCACGTTCGGGCGCGCGTCTCGCGTGTTCCGGTTGATGAGGCAGCTGGTCCGCGCGCTCCCGCCGCTGCGCCGGACATTCCAATACCACCGCTACGCCTTCGGGCCGATTAACTGACGCTGGCGGCGGCATGCTCCGCAACACTGCAGAGCAACGAATGAATCGCCTCGATCGACTTCTCCGGCTCCGGGCCGTGCGAATGGTATTCGACGTTCAGCTGTTCGGCATAAATCTGGGTGAAGTAGATCTCGATGCCGGCGCTGACGGCGAAGTAGAGCTCGCCGTGAGTGGCGGTCACCTCCACTCCCGGTGGCGTACGCACCGGCGGGACCAGACCGTTGTCGGAAAGCAGCACCACGTCAGGCATTCCCGGTGCATTCCCGACATATTGCGGGCTGAAGTGCAGTCGAGATTGCTGGATCACACCTTCGTCGAGGTCTGACCGGAACGTCTCGGCGATGTCGCGGGCGAGGTCGATCACCGTCGTCTTGCGATTGATCTCGGCCAAGTAGGTACCCAACCCCACCGGGTTCGTGCACCCCGTCGCGGACACCGGTGGCGAGAGGAAGTAGCGCAGATCGACGGTGTAGATGAAGGGCACCGGGATGTTCAGCTTGCCGCGAACCTGCCACTCCGCCATGAGGATAACGGCGGAGAGCACGGCGTGCAGGCCGATCTTCTCGGCACGGCAGAGCTCGACGATGGCATGCGTCTGGCTCTCGCTCAGCCGGCATGACACCGTCGGAACACGCACGGGCGACGTGGGTTTGACGCCCGTGTCGGCTCGCCGGGACGGCGGGAGATCGTAGGCGAACAACGCCGGCATGAAGCGCTCGATACCCGACCGCGGACCTTTCTGGATGCCACGGTCTGCGAGCACGGTCTCGATCGATTCCGGCGCCGGCTGAGCGGTGATCGGACCGGTGCGTCCGTTGGTGACC
>DAIODV010000120.1:0-8034 GCA_036746615.1 Mycobacterium sp. | reverse complement strand
GGTATAGAAGGACAGCAACTCCTCGATGAGGCCGTACATGTGATGACCGTCGGCGAGCGCGTGATGGACGTACAGCGTGGGGTGCGCTTGTCCATCACGCATGAACAGCCGCAGGTGCACCAGCGACTCGGCTTGGTCGAAATGCGGTGGGGGGGCTTCGGTCCCCTCGACCTCCACCACTTCGAGTCCCGAATGCATGAGGTCATCGGCGACGAGTTCGTGACGGCCGTCGGCACCACGCTCCAGGCGTGCGGTGAGTACCGGATGCGCCTCGAGCAGAAGGTCGAAAGCGTCCGACAGCGCGTCGACATCGATCGGGCCCTCAAGATGTGCCGCAAGGCCCACAAAGTTGTGCGTCTCGGCGAGCATCTCCTCGCTGTTCGCCAGCTTGCGGATGACCGACGATGGAAACACGTTGAGCCCTTTCTGAGCTACGACAAGTCCACCAATTCCATTTCGTCGCTGCCCGAGTCCACTTCGTCCTCTGCGAGCGCTTCTGAGATCAGCCCCATCAGTGCCCGGGAGAACTCGTCGGCCAGCGACTGCACGGTGGCAGCCTCGACCCTGCGGGTGTCGTACCACCAATCCAGGTGCAACACACCCGCCGTGCGGAACACCCGCAGCTCTATTGCGTGGCCGAGGCCGGGTATCGCTTCGCGCACCGGCAACGCGGTGTCGGTGTCGAACCGAACAGCTACGTCGTCGCTCATCGGCGGCAGGTCGGGAATCGTGCCGATGTAGGACAAGTAGATGTCGGCCGGGCGTGTGGTGCCGAGCCTGCGCGCTGTCGGCGCGTACAGGTAACGCAGCAGCCCATAGCCGATTCCGTAGTGCGGGACCGCATTCAGCATGCTGTGCACGTCGTCGAGCACCTGCTTGGCGCTGGATTCGTCGCTCTTGGCGCAGCTCAGCGCGACCGGGTAGACGGTGGCGAACCACCCCACGGTGCGGCGCAGGTCGATGTCGGGTTTGAGCACCGATCGACCCTCGCCGGTGAGGTCGACGGCGACTGTCCCCGAGCCGACCGCGGTGGCGATCGTCCGGCTCAACGCGCCCAGCAGCATTTCGTCGATGGGCACCTTCAGCCGCCGGCGGGCATCGTCGATCTCGGTGGTTTCGGCCAGTGTCAACGCTGACGCGATCCGGGCCAGATCGGCCACGCCCGGGGTTTCGCCGGGGTTGTCGCCGGCGACCTTCAGGTCCGCTGCCGTAGCGGTCTGCAGCCAATAATCGCGGCTCTCGACGACGGCGGGATGCACCGCCAGCGCCGCGCAGCGCTGGGACCATTCGATCCACGGCGTCGTGATCGGTTGCAGCACAATCTCTTCACCGGCCAGCCGTTGGCCGAAAGCGGTGAAGATATCGGTGAGCACGATATCGCGCGAGGCGTTGTCGGCGACGATCGCCGGAACGCTGATTGCGAGGTAGCACGGACCGCCCGCCACACCACGGACATAGGTGGCGATCAGCGGCGAGCTGAGAAGATCCTGCTCGCGCATCTGCTCGCTCAGGATCGTCAGCAGCGCTTCGCGCTCCTGCGGGCTTCCCGGCGAGACATCATCGGGAAGCGACCGGTTGTCGAGTTCGGCCAACTCCAGCGGCTCGCCGACGACCTGTTCCCATGTGCCAGCACGCTCCACGATTTGCAGACGCAGGGCATCGTGGTGGTTGGTCACGGCGGTCAGTACTGCACGGACGTCGTCGACTTGCACGTCGGGCCGAAGCTGTAGCAGCAGCGGGACACGCCACTGGCCATGTTCGCAAACCCCGTGCTCGAGGAAGTAGGAGATGTTCGGCGGAACCGGCGGATGCGTCACGTCGCCCAGTGACTGGCGCGCCAAGCCACCGGCGGCGTATCGGGCCGTCAACGCCTTGGCCAGAGCGGCGACGGTTTGGTTGTCGTAGAGGTCCTGCGGCGTGAGGTCCAGCCCTTCGTTGGACGCGCTCATCGCCACGCTGATCGCGACCAGCGAATCACCGCCCAGCTCAAAGAAATTGGCGTTGCGATCGACCGAGCCCAGGCCCAGGCACTGCCCCCAGATACGCTGCAACGTCGCCTCCATCGGCGACTTGCCGTTCTTCGCCGCATGGGTCGCCTCGGCAGCGCCGTCCGGCGCCGCGGCGGATGCACCCGTGGTTGCGGCCGCATCGGCGACCCAGCTCGTCGCGCGATGCTCCACCCAATGCCGTTGGCGTTCAAACGGATAGCCGGGAAGCGTCACCAATTGCGCCGGTTGCCCGCCGCGCAGCGGCGCCCAGTCCACCTCGACTCCGGCTGCCCAAAGCTGTCCGAGCGCCAGCAGGAAGGCGTCACGGTCGTCGCGGTTCTGTGCGTGATGGCGCATCAACCGCACCGCGCTGTGCCCGCTGGACCACTTGGTGTGCCGGGTCGCCGACGCGGTGAGCGTGCCGCCGGGGCCGACTTCCACCAGGATGCGCTGCGGGTCGGCGAGCAACACGTCGACCTCGTCGGAGAACCGGACCGTCGAGCGCACCTGGCGCGCCCATGTCGCGGGATTGGTGGCCTCGCTTGGAGCCAGCCAGGTTCCAGTGACGTTGGACAGCAACGGAATTTGCGGCTCGCGCAGCGTCTGCCGGGACAGGAAGCCGGTGAACTCGGGAATCATCGAATCCATCAACCGCGAGTGGAACGCGTGCGAGGTGCGGACCCGGCGCGCGACAATCCCCTTCTCAGTGAGCCGGTCGCTGAATTGACGGATGCTCTCCTCGGATCCGGCAACAACGCAGCCGCCCGGCTCGTTGATCGCGGCGATATCGACATCACCGGTCAGGTGCTCGGCGAGCGCATCGGGGCTGAGCGCCACCGCCACCATGACTCCCCGCGGTGCGGCGTGCATCAACCGGGCCCGCATCGACACCACTTTGATGGCCGTGTCGATGTCGAAGACGCCGGCGATGGTGCCCGCGACGTACTCACCGATGCTGTGTCCGGCCATTGCCGCCGGAAGAACGCCGTAGCTCTCGACTAGTTTGGCCAGTGCGTACTCGACGGTGAACAGTGCCGGCTGGGTGCGGTCGGTGCGTTCGAGATTGCGCGCGGTGCCTTCGAAGATCTCCGCACGCAGGTCGACCCCCAGCTCGTCACCGAAGCCCGCGGCGCACTGATCGAAGTGCTCCGCGAATACCGGCTCGGAGTCGTAGAGCCCGCGCGCCATGCCGATGTGCTGCGCCCCCTGACCCGGGAACAGAAACACCACGTGGTCCGAATTGTCGTCGGCCGTGACGAATTCACCGACGAACACGTTGTCGTTCTCAGCGGTCTCCAGCACGCTCACCGCGTCCTGTCGGTCTTTGACGATCGCGGCCATTCGGACGTTCTCTTTGCGGCGGCGCGCCAGCGTGTGCGCGACGTCGGGCAGGCTGACCTCGTCGTCGCCGGACAATTCGGCGGCCAGAGCCGAGCGCGAGTGCTGCAGTGCGTCGGTGCTTCTGGCCGACATCAACAGCACGTGCGGGCCTGGCTCGGGCGCCGAAGCCGCCGGCACGGCCGGAGCTTCTTCAAGCACCACATGCGCGTTGGTGCCACCGACGCCGAACGAGCTGACCCCGGCGCGCAGAACGCCGTCCCATTCCCATGGGCCGTATTCGCTGCGCACGCGGAAAGGTCCACGGTCGAGGTGCAATTCGGGGTTGGGGCTGGTGTAGTGCAGGGTCGCCGGGATTGCGCGATGCTTGAGGCAAAGGATCGCCTTGATCAGGCTGGCGATTCCGGCGGCCGACTCCAGGTGGCCGATGTTGGACTTGACCGAGCCGACATAGCACGGACCGGGACGGGTCTCCTCGGAAACGGCGAATGCTTGTCGCAAGCCTTCGATTTCGATGGGGTCGCCCAGCGGGGTGCCGGTTCCGTGTGTCTCGATGTAGCTCACGGTTGACGAGTCGACGTCGGCGATCGCCTGCGCCTCGGCGATGACGTCGGCCTGCCCGGCCGCGTTGGGAGCGGCGTAGGTCATCTTCGTCGCGCCGTCGTTGTTGAGCGCCGAACCACGAATCACGGCGTGGATGCGGTCGCCGTCATCGACGGCGCTCTCCAACGACTTCAGCATTACTACACCGACTCCGCTGCCGAAGATCGTGCCGTCGGAGCGGACGTCGAAGGGCCGGCAATGCCCGGTCGGAGACACCATCGATCCTGGGGCGTACCAATACCCGACGTGATGCGGGATGCGCAGCGATGCGCCGCCGGCCAGCGCCATCTCGCACTCGCCGTTCAGAATGCTCTGGCAGGCCAGGTGCACTGCGACCAACGCCGACGAGCACGCCGTCTGCACGGACAGGGCGGGCCCGCGCAAGTTCAGCGCATGCGCCACCTTGGTGGCCAGGTAGTCCTTGTCGTTCTGCAACGACAGGTTGACCATGTCGAAGGTAATGCCTTGCCCCATAACAACATTGGGGTCATGGTTAGACATGATGTTGTGCAGCAGGTACCCGCTGGTGGTGCTGGTCGCGTAGACGCCGACCGACTCCTCGATATTCGCGGGGTCATAGCCGGCGTCTTCGATCGCGTGAAACGCGGTCTGCAGGAACAACCGATGCTGCGGATCGGTCGAGCGCGCTACCTGCGGAGTGAAACCGAAGAAGTCGGCGTCGAATTCGTCGATGCCGTCCAGCAATGCGGCGCGTCGTACGTATGCGTGGTTCGCCAGCGCCTTCTCGGGAATGCCCTCGGCCAGCAGGTCGTCTTCGGACAAGGTGACGATCGACTCTTCCCCGCGGCGCAGGTTGTCCCAGAATGCCGACAGCGTCTTGGCGCCGGGAAACCTGGCCGCCATGCCGACGACCGCAATCGCGTTTGGCGGCAGTTCGCTGTTGCTGGTCACACTCGATCCCCTACCTTTCGCCGAGCCGCGGCTCGCTGCCGGGCTGCGGCGCGTTGCTTAGCTCTGTCACGAACCGCGTTGCCGCCCTCGGCTTTCTCCTCGCTGTCGATGCCGAGCTGGCGGATGAGATCAGTCGTCAACCCAGCCAACGACGCACCTTGCAACAACAGGGCCACGGGCGGTTCCACGCCGAAGTCACCGCGAACAGTGTTGCGGATCCGCACGGCCATAAGCGAATCCATGCCCAATTCGGTCAGCGGCTGATCGACATCGATGGTGCTGCCCTTCGGATAGCCCATGATGGCGAGGATCCGGCTACTCAGCCGCGCGATGACGACCCTGATGACTTCGGCAGCATCCATCTCGCGCAACGCGTCGGGTCCGCCCCAATCGTCGTCGCCGCTGTCGATGTCAAGTTCCTCGGCCAACTTGGCGAAGTAGCCGAGCTGCTGAATCTCCGGGAACGCCGCTGCGGCGCGGTCCAGCCGCAGCCTCGCCACACCGATCCGGGTGGGCTGGCTGGCGAGGATGGCCTCCAGCGCCTCGATGCCTTCGGCTGGCGCAATGGGATCCAGCGCACTGAACGTCAATGACCGGGCGACGCCGATGTCGGACCACTGGCCCCAGTTGATTGTGGTGGCAGGCAAACCCGACGCACGTCGCCAGTCGACCAGACCGTCCAGCCAAGCGCTCGCCGCGGCGTAGGCGCCCTGTCCAGGTGCACCCAGCAGTGACGACGTCGATGAGAAGCCGACCCACCAATCGAGTTCGCGGTCCGCGGTGGCGATGTGCAGCCGTAGTGCGCCCGCGGCTTTGGGGGCCCATACCCGTTCGAGGCTTTCCCGGCTCAGCCCGGCGACGATCTGGTCGTCGAGCACGACGGCGCTGTGGATCACGCCCCGCAGCGAAAGCCCGGTTTCTTCCGCGGCGCTCACTAGCCGCTCGGCGACTCCGGGCTCGGCGATATCGCCTGACACCACCACGATTTGCGCGCGCTGCTCCAGGTCGGCGAGCATCGCTTGCGCATCGTCGGACGGCTTGGACCGCCCATTGAGGACCACGCGCCCGGCCCCGCTGTCTACCAGCCAACGGGCCATGGCCAAGCCGATCCCGCCGAGACCGCCGGTCAAGATGTAGGAACCGTCACGGCGAACCACTGCGCCAGACTCGGCGGTGCCCAGCGTCGCGCGGGAAAGCCGCTTCGCAAAACGACTTTCGCCGATGACGTCATCACCCGAGGGCAGCCCGAGCTCGGTTGCCAGCGGTGTGAGGTCGTCACCGGCCAGATCCACCAACGTTGTGCGCAGATCCGGGTGCTCGTATGCGAGAACCCGGATCAATCCGGTCAGGCCGCTGATCGACGGGTCGCCCCGCTCTCCCTCATGCACGGCGAGACCGTTGCGGGAGACCAGCCACAGTCGAGGCGACTTACCGTGCCAGCCGCTGATGATCGCGCGAACCGTCGACGCGACGCCCCAGGCGAGATCGCGGCCGGCCGACGGTGCGTCACCGGATTCGGTGCCGTCGAATGACTGCCGGTCCGTCAAGATGACCACGCCGACCGGCGGGAGCTCCGCGTCGCCCGCGGTTTGCGCGAAGGCCTCCAGGACCGCCGACTCTTGAGAAAGGTCGGCACTGACCACACGTCGGGTCGGTGTGGCGAACCCGGCGATGAATTCCTTTGCGAGCGCCTCGGTCTCGGCGCCATCGGTCAACACCAGCCAGCTGCCCTCCGGCGCCGTCGCCGGGCCAACCGGAGTTTCGACCCACTCGGTGCCAAAGATCTTCTGCGACAGCGGCAGTGGCACACTGCGGCGCTGTACGCGTTGCAGGTAGATGCCGGTGATCTCGGCGGTCGGTGTGCCGGTCTCATCGGTCAGCAGGACACGGCCCATCAGCCCGGCGCCGTCGCCGTCGGGGTTGATCAGCTCCGCGCGGCATCGAGCGCGTCGGCCGACGTCACCGAACACCCGTATCTTGTCGAACGACACCGGCAGATACGTGGCCTCGCTGGAGTCGGTCAGCGAATCAGACGACATCGCGGCGGCCAGGCCCTGCAACGCTGCGTCGAGGAGCACCGGGTGGATGCGGTAACCGCGATGCCCGGTCGCCTCGTCCGGTAGGACGATCTCGGTTTCCGACGATCCGTCTGCCCTGCGCACGATGCGGGTCAGCGCGGCGAACGCCTGCCCGTGATGCAAACCGGTGGTACGCAGCGCGGAGTACAGATCCGCCGGGGAAATCACGGTGCCCGGATCTGACGAGGCGGCCGGAACGATCGACGGGTCCGACTGGCCAACTTCGACTTTCGCCACCGCGTGGCGGATCCAGGCTCCGGTGGCCGAGCGCGAGTGGACTTCGACGCGAATCTCGTCGCCGTCCTTCTCGCCCCGGGTGAGCTGCGTCGTGAGCTCGGTTGACTCGCTCAGCGGCAGCATCTGTTCTACTTCGACGCCGACGCTCACCGACTGTGCGGGCAAGCCGAGGGCCTCGCTGGCTGCGGCCAACGCGATCTCGCCGAAACCGGTGCCGGGCATGACCGCCTGGCCGTGCACCCTGTGGTCGAGCATGTAGGGGACGAGTTCCGTCCCGACATCGGCCGTGAAGACGTGGTCACGACCGTTCGGCAGCTCGACGTGCGTGCCGAGCAACGGATGCGTGCTGGCCGACTGCCGGGTCGCCGAGAACGGCGCCGCCCAGTAACGGACATGATGCCAAGGGGTCGGCGGCAGATCGACGGGTTTCTTTGTGCGATTAGGAGTTTGGGTCGCTGCGGCTGACGGGGGCCGGACCGTCGCCAACTGGGTGTGGAAGGCCAGCGTCTCCGGGTTGTCCCGATTCAACGTCGCCGCGACCTGGGCACCGCCACGAGGCCGGGCCGATTCCAGCGTGCCGTTGATGGCATGGCTCAGCAGTGGATGGGGGCTGACTTCGACGAAAGTGGTGTGGTTTTCTGCCGCCTTGGCCACGGCCTGGCTGAAGCGCACCGGGTTGCGCAGATTGACCACCCAATAGTCGGCATCAAATGCCGGTGCTGCGCCGTTGGTTTGACCGACCGTGCTGATCAACGGGATCTTCGGCGCCATCGGAGCCAAACCGGCCAGCGCAGTGCGGAGTTCGGGCAGGATCGGGTCAACGGTCGGATGGTGAGAGGCGACGTCCACTTCGATGCGCCGCGCCAGTCGGCCTTGCG
>DAIODV010000119.1:0-9672 GCA_036746615.1 Mycobacterium sp. | reverse complement strand
AGTTTTCGTCTACCCGCATGCCCTCGGTGCCGAATTCGATGTCCCAATCACCCGGCGCGCGAACATAGAAGGACACCATCTTGTCGTTGGTGTGACGCCCGAGTGTGGAGGACAGCTGGAAGCCTTCGGCGTTGACCCGATCGAGTGCTTGGCCCACGGCGTCGAGGGTGTCGACTTCGACCATGATGTGGACAAGGCGCGGGTCCCGCTGATGGGCGGCCGGCACGATCGCCATGCTGTGGTGTCGTTCATTGATCCCGAGAAAGCGAACCCGCACCGGGCCAAACTCTTTCGGCAGCGGGACCCGGAACGCGCCGCGGGAACGAAATCCGAGTACTTCGGTGTAGAAGTCGAACAGCCCGTTGGGATCGGTCGCCGGCACCACGACATGGCCCATTCCCTGATCGCCGGTGACGAACTTCGCCCCGAACGGTGTGACGACCGGGCTGTGGTCGAGCACCGCACCGTGGAACACCTCGAGTGTGGTGCCAGCGGGGTCCTCGAATGTGATCACCTCTTCCACCCGCCGGGCCTCGGCCTCGTCGGTGGACAATTGCTTGAATGGCACGCCCGCACCGTCCAGCGTTGCCTTGACCCGCTGCAGCGCGGGGTGATCGCGCACTTCCCAGCCGACGGTGAGAACTCGATCGGTCTCACCGGGTACCACGATGAGCCGTGCCGCACGTTCGTCCATCCGCAGATACAGGGCCGACGGGTCGGGACCCTTGCCCTCGGCGAAACCCAGCACCCCGAATGCGAACTGCCGCCAGCGGTCGATGTCGTTGGTCGAAATCGTGATATAGCCAAGGCTTTTCAGGTCGCTCATGAAAGCATTCTCCTAAATCAACGCCCGCAGTGGACCCTCGGGCGGATCAATGCCAATCGAACTCAGCGCCGACGCGTGATAGGTGGTGCCGGGAACATGGATGGCATGCATCTGGCCGACGTGCACGTCACGCCAGTACCGCTGCAGCGGCTTGTCCATTCGCGATGCGTTGCCGCCGGAGCGGGCGAAGATCTCGTCGACCGCCGACACCGCGCGCCATACCGCGCGAACTTGGGTACGACGACCGGCCGCGCGGTCGGCGAATGACACCTCCTTGCCGGAAGCCACGATGTCGTAGACGCGATCGGCGTTGGCCAGCAGTTCCTGGCGCGCGGCGTTGATGTCAGCGGCTGCCTCGCCGATCGCGTACATGACATAAGGGTCATCCTTGATCGCGGTCCCGGTGGCGCCGACCCGCTCGCGCTGATAGTCCAGATGCGCAGCGAGCGCGCCCTCAGCGATCCCGATTGTCGCTGCGGAAATACCCAGCGGGAACATCGTCGACCACGGCATCAGATACAGCGGTTCGGTCATCCCCGCCTCCCGCTGTGCGGTGCCGTCCATCACCTTCGTCGCGTCCATGGTCCGATAGCTCGGCACGAATGCGTCCTTGACGATGACGTCCTTGGAGCCTGTTCCGCGCAGCCCCACCACGTTCCACGAGTCCTCGACGATCTCGTAGTCCTTGCGGGGCAGGATCATGTGCAGCATCTGCGGCGGCATCAACGGGATGCCTTTTTCGTCGCCGAGCATCGCGCCCAGAATGATCCAGTCGCAATGGTCGGTGCCCGAGCTGAATTGCCAGCGGCCGTTGAAGATATAGCCACCGTCGACGGGCTTGGCCACCCCCTGCGGGGCATACGGGGACGCCATCCACGTGTCGACGTCGTCGGCCCAGACCTCGGCGGCCACTTTCGGGTCCGCGTAAGCCAGTTGGTAGGGGTGGACGCCGACGACGCCGACGATCCAGCCGGCGGCTGGATCCAGCGCCGCGGTGGCCATGACGGTCTCGGCGAACTCGCGGGGATGGACTTCGAAGCCTTGGTATTGCTTGGTCTGCAGCAGCCGGATCAGACCGGCACCCTTCATGAGCTTGACGGTGTCGTCGGTGAGCCGGCCGATCCTTTCGGCTTCGGCGGCCTGATCGCGCAACTGATCGGCCAGGGCCATTACCTGGTCAATAACCCGCTCGGTCATATTCTTCGTCCTTACCTATGGGGGGCCTAGTAATGGTCTACCGCAGCCATGCCCAATCCGCGGGCGATCCCGGTGAGCGGAAAGTTATGCCGTGGGGCCAGGCGCCCGGTGACTGGGAAGTAACTGTTGCTTGTCGACGAAAAGGCCTACCGTCACGTCGTGACCCTCGATGCGGTGGTTGTCGGTGCCGGATTCGCCGGACTGTATGCCTTGCACAAACTGCGCTCGCAGGGCTTGTCGGTGCGCGTGTTCGAGGCCGCTCCTGACGTCGGCGGAACCTGGTACTACAACCGGTACCCCGGTTGTCGCTGCGATGTGGAAAGTGTCGACTACTGCTACTCGTTCTCCGAGGAGCTGCAGCAGGAGTGGAATTGGACGGAGAAATACGCGACGCAGCCGGAGATCCTGCGGTACATCAACTGGGTCACCGACAAACTCGACCTCCGCAAGGACATCACGCTGAACACCCGGGTGTGTTCGGCTGTTCTCGACGAGCCAACCCTGCGTTGGACGATCACCACGGACAGCGGCGAGGTCGTGACGGCCCGATTCTGCCTGATGGCCACCGGGCCGCTTTCTGCCGCGCTGACACCGGATTTCGCGGGTCTGGATAGCTTTGCCGGCGAGGTGTACCACACTGCCCAGTGGCCGCATGAACCTGTGGATTTCAGCGGTAAGCGTGTCGCGGTGATCGGCACCGGCTCCTCAGGTATCCAGTCGATTCCGGTCATCGCCGAACAAGCCGCGAAGCTCTACGTCTTTCAGCGCACGCCTAACTTCAGTGTTCCGGCGGGCAACAAGCCGCTCACCGAGACGGACATGACCGAGATCAAAGCCAATTACGCAGAGCGGCGGCGGCTTTCGTGGCGCAGCGGCGGCGGCTCACCGCACATCGCTCATCCGAGCAATACGATGGAGGTCTCGCCCGACGAGCGCCGCGCGGCTTTTGAAAAGCGTTGGCAGCTAGGCGGTGTGCTCTTCTCCAAGACCTTTCCTGACCAGATGATCGACCCGGCCGCCAACGATGAGGCCAAGCGCTTCTATGAAGAGAAGATTCGTGCCGTCATCGACGACCCGGAAGTCGCCGATCTGCTCATCCCGAACGACCATCCGATCGGGACGAAGCGTATCTGCACTGACACCAACTATTTTCAGATCTTCAACGAGCCGCATGTCAAGCTTGTGAGTGTGCGCAAGACACCGATCGAGTTGATCAACACAACAGGGATCACCACCACCGACGCGCACTACGACGTCGACGTGATTGTGCTGGCGACGGGTTTCGACGCGATGACCGGCGCGCTGGCCAAGATCGATGTCGTCGGCCGCGACGGGGAGCTATTGCGGGACGACTGGAAGGATGGTCCGCGCACGTATCTGGGTCTCGGCACAGACGGTTTCCCCAATCTGTTCATTCTCTCGGGGCCGGGCGCGCCGGGTGTGCTGGCCAACATGGTATTGCATGCCGAGGCGCACGTGAACTGGATCGCCGACTGCATCGCGTATCTCGGCGAGCATGGCTATACCGCGATCGAAGCCACCCCCGACGCGGTGGACAACTGGATTGCCGAGTGCGCTCAGCGCGCCGAGGCGACGCTTTTCCCCAGGGCCAACTCCTGGTACCTGGGCGCCAACGTCCCCGGTAAGCCCCGGGTCTTCATGCTGTTCACCGGCGGATTCGCTGTATACAACGACATCTGTGCCGAGGTCGCCGACGCCGGTTACAAGGGATTCCGTTGCTATGCAGGATGATTCAGGGCAGCTGGCCGGGAAAGTTGTCGTCATCACCGGCGGCGCGGGCGGGCTCGGCGCGGCGTTCGCACGCCACATCGTCGCGCGCTGCGGCAATGTGGTGCTGGCTGACCTGCTCGACGACGACGGCGCGCAGCTAGCCGATGAGCTGGGCGGTCAGGTGCGCTACATCCATCTCGACGTCACTGACCCCGAACAGTGGTTGGACGCGGTGCAATTCACCCTCGCTGAGTTCGGCACGCTCAACGGCCTGGTGAACAACGCCGGGGTGTCGACCGGTCAATACCTCGAGCACGAGCCGCTGGCGCACTTCCGAATGGTGTTGGAGATCAACCTCGTCGGCGTGTTCAACGGCCTGCAAGCGGTCATCGCGCCGATGCGGTCCGCCGGCGGCGGATCGATCGTCAACATCTCCTCGGCCGCCGGACTGTTCGGGCTGGCATTCACAGCCGGCTACGGCGCCTCGAAGTGGGGTGTGCGGGGATTGTCGAAGATCGCCGCCGTCGAGCTGGCTTCCGATCGCATCCGGGTCAACTCGGTGCACCCCGGCATGACCTACAGCCCGATGACCGCACATGTCGGCATCCAAGTCGGCGAGGGCAACTATCCGAATACGCCGATGGGCCGGGTGGCGGTCCCCGAGGAGATCGCAGGCGCTGTGGGCTATCTGCTGTCCGACGACGCCGCCTATGTCACCGGCGCAGAGATCGCGGTGGACGGCGGGTGGACTGCCGGACCGACCTTGAAATACGTTTTGGGCGAGTAACAGCTGACAGGAGTGCTGATGAAGCGATTAGCGAACAACCGGATCCTGGTGACCGGCGCCGCCTCGGGTATCGGGCAGGCCACCGCGCTGCGGCTGCTGGATGAGGGCGCCGCGGTGGTCGCCGCCGACGTCGCCGCTGACGGGCTGGACAAGACCCGCGCCCGCGCCGGTGAGATCGGGTCCGATGACCGGCTGACCACGCTCGAGATGAACGTCGGCGACGAAAACTCGGTGATCGACGGTGTGCGGTCAGCGGTGGACACGTTGGGCGGCCTGGATTCGCTGGTGAACGCCGCCGGCATCCTGCGCGCGGCGCACACCGAACAAATGGGATTAGATCAGTGGAACCAGATCATCGGCGTCAACCTGACTGGGACCTTCCTGGTGGTCCGCGAGGCGTTACCGACCCTGCTGCAAAATCCTCGCAGCGCGATCGTCAACTTCAGTTCGACGTCGGCGTCGTTCGCTCATCCCTACATGGCGGCCTACGCGGCCAGCAAGGGCGGGGTGCAGTCCTTCACCCACGCCCTGGCGCTGGAATACGCCAGTAAAGGACTGCGTGCGGTGTGCGTGGCACCGGGCAGCATCAAGTCCGGAATCACAGATGCCACAGGCGGATACATCCCGCAAGACGCGGACTGGACACTGTTCACCCGGCTGATGCCGATCATGCCGACCACGGAGGAATCCAGCGGCGCCGGGATGGCCAATCCGTCCGCTGTCGCCGGCGTCATCGCGATGTTGGTGTCCGACGACGGCGCGTTCATCACCGGCACCGAAATCCGCATCGACGGCGGGACGCACGCGTGACAACTGGCGTCACCTACGAAGACACGTTGCGCGAAATCACCACTGACGCAGGTGTTCTGCGCTATCACGAAGCCGGTGACGGGCCTCCGCTGCTGATGCTGCACGGCTCCGGGCCGGGCGTGACGGGATGGCGCAACTTTCGCGGCGTCTTGGGCACATTCGCCGAATTGTTCCGGTGTCTGATCCTGGAGTTCCCCGGCTTCGGCGTCAGCGACGATTTCGGGGGCCATCCGATGATCACCGCATTCGATGGGTTGGTGCGCTTCGTCGATGGGCTTGGTCTGGACACCGTTGACATCGTGGGAAATTCGATGGGCGGAGCTATCGCGATCAACTTCGCGATCGCTCATCCGCAGCGGGTGCGCCGGCTGGTCACCATCGGCGGCATCGGTCGCAACGTCCTGAGTCCCGGTCCACCGGAAGGCATCCGGCTGCTGCAGGAGTTCACCGACGAGCCCACGCGGGATCGCTTGGTCCGCTGGCTGCAGTCGATGGTCTATGACCCGGCGACGGTGACCGAGGAGCTCATCGAGGAGCGGTGGGCCGCCGCAACCGATCCACCGACGCTGGCCGCGGCGCGGCGGATGTACAGCAGCGAAGCCTACGCACAGATGATGAAGGCTCTTGACTCGTCCAAAGGGCCGCAGCCGTGGGCGATCATGCACCAGCTCAAGGCGCCGACGCTGGTCACCTGGGGCCGCGACGACCGCGTCAGCCCGCTGGACATGGCGTTGCTCCCGATGCGCACCATTCCCAACGCCGAACTGCACGTGTTCCCCAACTGCGGGCATTGGACGATGATCGAGGCGAAAGAGGCTTTCGAAAGCGCAGTTTTGGCGTTTTTATTGCGGAAGGACGCCGCGGAGCTCAGTTGACGCAGGGCACGCCACCGCCACCGATCGGTGCGCCCTGATCGGGGGTCGCCTCGGTGGATTCGGTAGTGGATTTTTGGTAGCCGTAACCGTCGGAAAGGCTTGAGGCGGAGCTGGACGTGGACGTGGATTCGTCCTGCGACGGCGCAGAGTAGTTGTCGTCGACGACGACTTCGACATGGCCGTACTCGAGCTTGCGATTCGGCTTGTCCGGCGCATCGATGCCCAGCAGCGTCGCCACGCTGCGTGCGTCGTTCTCGGCACCCGGCCCGTATTCGATTGTGGTGGAACTGGGTTCACCGCGAACACGATCGCGTACCGTGCCCGTGGAGTAGCCGTCCTTCTTGAGCGCACGCGCCACTTGATTGGCAAGCCCGCTGGTATTGCTGGCGTTGATCACGTCCACCACAGTCGTGGCGCTCGGCATCTCGGGGGTGGTGGTCGTTGTGTCCGACGAGGAGGTGCCGAATGCGGCGGTCACTTCGGCCTTGATCGCGGCGGGGTCGACGATGTTGACGTCTTGGCCGTTGATGTTGTCGTAGCGCACCACGGGCAGCGTCCGGTATTCGATGGAACCGCCTGCCAGCGCGCCCATCCGGCGGAACTGGTTTTCGTCCCAGCCCGACGACAACACGACGTCTTTGCGTGCGACCGCCATCAGGCTCTTGAGTTTGCCCAGATCGGTGAATGTGCCCGAATCCTGAAGCTGACGCATGACCGAAGAAAGGAAGGCCTGCTGACGATGGGTACGGTCCAGGTCACCGTTTTCCAGGCCGTGGCGCTGCCGCACGAATGACAGGGCCTGCTCGGCATCCAGAGTCTGGCGTCCGGCGGGGAAGTCGGCGCCGGAATAGGAGTCGTACACGGCGTGCTTCAAGCACACGTCCACTCCGCCCAGGCTCTGGGTCAGGTCGTAGAAACCGGCGAGATTGACCTCGGCGAAGAGGTCGATCGGGACCCCGGTCAGATTTCGCACCGCCTTCAACGTCGCCGCGCGGCCGGCTTCGCGGCCCTTTGTCTCCAGCTCTTTTTGGTCGCTGACACCTTTGTTGATGAGCTTCTGCTCGACGTACTGCTTGGTGAGCCCGTAAGCCTCTTTGATCTTGATGTGGTTGTAGCCGGGAACGCCGTTGAACTTCACCCAGTCATCACGGGGGATCGAGAACGCGGTCACTCGGTCGTCGGCGCTGACATGCGCAAGGATCAGCGTGTTGGTGTTGTAGCCGCCGTCGTCGGAGTCGCCGGCGTGCAAGTGTTTGAGTATTTTCCACGGCAGGTCGTTGCCGTTTTGGTCCTTCCGCGAGTCGAGCCCGATGAGCAGGATGTTCATCGCGTCGCCGCTGGACTTCGGGTCCTCAGAACTCAGCGCCTGGGAGACGGTGATACCGCCCAGCACGCCGTGGGCCATCCACCAGCCCGAGCCGGTCGCCAGCACCGCGACTACCGCCACAAATGCCCAGCAGGCGTGCACCAGCGCGCGCCGACGCCGCACCGCGGGCCTTGCCCGACGGCGGTGCTTAGCGCTGGATCGCTGCAGGTCAGACACCACAACCTCGATCGCCTATGGGTGCCGCGCGTGACCCCCGGGTTGCAGTTTGCGCGGACGATTAATGCTTGGCATTCAGTATGCGGCAGTTTGCTGTGCAACGCGTTGTGAGCCAAGTAACGACCTCAAGCCTACAGTGCGGGTGCGAAACGCCCCCTACCTGCGCTAACAGGCGGTGGCCAGCCGCAATGTCCGACGGATCGCAGCGTCCGTTTGTGACCAAATCGTGGCTGACTACAACTCGAGGACCGCCCCGTCGGCGGCTGGGACAGCGGCGGCGAACCGTGCCTGCGCGGCGGCCGCGGTGCCTTCGGCAATGCCGGGCAGGGGGTGGTGGTGGGTGATCACCAGGCGTGAGACACCGGCGTCGACCGCGATAGTGCCGACCTCGTCACCCGAGGTGTGGCCGCGTTCGGCGTCGACCGGCTGCCACGCTTCATGCAGCAGCGTGCTCACACCGGCCACGCGACGAATGGTCTCCGAATCGAACTCGGTATCCGTGCAGTAGGCGACACGATCACCCACCCGGAAACCCGCTGACGGCAACGGGTGTCGAGTCTGCTCCCAGGTGACGATCTCGTGACCGCCGAAATGCAAAGTGTCCCAACCTAACTCAAGCCACCGCGCCGACGCCAGCGGCGACTTCGTCTGCAACGGCGAAGCCAGAAGCTGGTCCTGCACGATCGAGCGGGTGGACCGCCCGTAGGACAGCGAGCCGGGTCCGGCGATTGTGAGCTCCCGGCCGCCCAGCGTCCGGGCGCTGACGAAGCCGAGCCCCATCACGTGATCAAGGTGAAAGTGGCTGAGCGCCACGGTCACCGCCTCGACACCATTCAGCAGCGACGGGTCGATGTGCAGCGCGCCCAGACCGGTTCCAGCGTCGAGCACCAGAGCTTCGGTGCCGGAGGTGATCAGGTAGCAGCTTGTCTGCCGGGAGCTGGTCGGAATCCATCCGCCGCTGCCGAGAACCGTGAGCTTCATCGCTAGCGAAACTACGACAATGACTGCTTGAGTGCCGCCACAGTCTCGAGATCAGCTAATGCCGCTACGGCGCGCCGAACGCCTTCCAATGCGATGCTTTCGTCTTGCATGCCGCCCATGCCGGCGGTGATCACCGATGCGACATAGGCGTACAGGGAGCCTTCTCTATAGCGCAGCCAGAGCTCGTCGGCGTCCAGCTCGGGCCCGCCGCCAGCCGCCAGGACTTCGCGATAGACGGTAAGCAAGTCGCGTTCGCATGCCTGACGGTCGGCGGTGGTCATGCTGGTGATCAGTGTGTAGGACAGTTCACGGCCGGGATGCCCGCGGCGAACCGCCTGCCAGTCGAGCAATCCCGCTTGGCCGTTGCGGAAGTAGACGTTGCCGGGATGTGCGTCGCCGTGCATCACCGTGTTGGGTTGCCTGTCAATCACTTTCGCGACAGCGCGGTAGTTGTCGATGATGAAGCGGCCGGTTTCGACGGGGATGGAGGTTCGTTCGGTCAGCCGGCGGACCGAGGTGTTGAGCAGCGGCGCGGTGAGCAGCGACGTGTCGTCCTCCGACGCGGAGTACACCCATCCGAGTGGACCCCTACTTCCCTTGGGCGGCAGGCGTTCCCAGAATGTCGCGTGCAACTGAGCCAGCAACTCGACGATCATGCTGGCCTGATCTTTGTCGAGGGGATGCAGGGTATCGGGAAACTCGCAGCGATCGACCGCTAAGTCTTCCAGCACCAGCACGAAGCGACCGGTGAGCGAGTCGAACGCCGACCCGTACGCCGTCGGCACGCCGGTGAGTTGTGACGACAGCTCGCGGTAGAAGAGCACTTCGGTCTGTGCGAGTCGACCCAGCTCGCCCATCAGCCGGGTGGCGACGGTTTCTGCGGGCATCTTGACGAAGACCGAGGCGGGAACGTTGTCGCCGG
>DAIODV010000118.1:0-9793 GCA_036746615.1 Mycobacterium sp. | reverse complement strand
TAGACACGCCGGAAGTTGCCGTAGAGATCGCCGCGGTCGATCACCAGCTTCGAGTAGTCCCGCCAATTCTTCGGATAGGCGACTTTCGCGGTGAACTTGTCCAGCTTGGCCAGTGCGCGTTGCCGGGTCTGCGGCGTCATCCAGTCCAGGTTGGTGATGCTGACCCGGTATGCCTCACGCAAATTGTCGACCAGCGCATCGATGCGAGCCTTAGCGTCAGGCGGGAAATGCCTTTGTACATAGAGCTTTCCGACAGCGTCGCCCAACATACCTTCCACCAGCCCGACGGCACGCTTCCAGCGCTCGCGGATCTGCTCGGCCCCGGTGAGCTTGCGGCCGTAGAAATCAAAGTCCTCGGCGACCAGCGCATCGGTCAGCAATCCGGCGCGGGCGTGGATAAGCCTCCAGCGTGCCCAGCTCTTCCAGCCTTCGAAATCCTCGCTGCGCCAAAGATCGGCGAAGGTAGTCAGGTAATCTGGTTGGCGCACAATAAGTTCCGCGACTGATTCTGGCGTGCCGCCCAGCGCCTTCACCCAGGAGGACCAGTCGAAGCCCGCGGATTCGGCCTGCAGATCGGCGAAGGTGCGCAGGTTGTAAGTCAGGTCGGCGTCGCGGCGTTTGACCACATCCCAGTGCGCGGCAGCCAGTTTGGTCTCCAACGCCACGATCCGTGCGGCGGTCTCGTGATGGTCGTCGGGCGCCCCGCCGTAGACGAGCCCGAACATCCGCGCGATGTGTTCGGGGTAGGCGGCCAGTAGCTCAGAGTGCTGCTCGTCGCGATAGTACGATTCGTCGGGCAGGCCCAGCCCCGACTGGCTGACGTGCACCAGGTAGCGGGTGGAGTTCTTGGAGTCGGTGTCGACGTAGACTCCGACGCCACCGCCAACGCCGGTTCGTTGCAGGGCGCCGACGACGGCCGCTAGCGCGTCAGGGTCGGCAGCGTCGTCGATGGCCGCTAATTCGTCGAGCAGCGGTTGCACGCCGCGCTGTTCGACCGTGTCCTCGTCGAGGAAGCTGGCATACAGGTCACCGATCCGTTGTTCGTCGGTTCCCGTCGCGGACGTGCTTTCGCTGACTTCGGTGATCAAGTCACGCACCTGGACCTCGGCCCGGTCGAACAGCGCGCGGAACGCGCCGTCGGTGGCCCGGTCAGCCGGAATCTCGTAGTCGGCCAGCCAGCGGCCGTTGACGTGGCCGAACAGATCGTCTTGGGGGCGAGCACCAGCGTCGACATGGCTCAGGTCGATGCCCGAGCGGATAACTTCTACCGTCACTCCACCATCCATACCATCTCGGCGCTCGGGCGACCGGTACCCTCACGGCCATGCCCGAGCAGACCGAGCCAGCAGAGGACACGTCGCCTGACGAAGTCGAGGGCCCTTTCATCTCCGGGTATGGCGTCGCATCAGCGGCCCTAGGAGCGGTCACCGTGGCCGCGATCGCGCTTGGCGCGGTGATTTGGCTTGGACACCGCAGTGACGTCGACGAACGCAGGTACCAAAGCCGAGCCATGCAGGCTGTCGTCGACTGGACCAGCGTGCTGATCAACATGAACGCTGGCAACGTCGCGGCTAGCCTGCAACGGCTGCACGACGGGACCGTCGGTGAACTCAACGCAGATTTCGACTCGGCCATGCAGCCGTATCAGCAGGTGGTGCAGCGGCTGCAGTCGAGTAGCCATGGCCAAGTTGAAGCGGTCGCGTTCGAGACGGTCCACCACGACCTGGAGGCACAGCCCGGCGCTCCGCGGCCCGCGCCGGCTGAGCAACTGCCGGCTTCGGTCGCGAGTCGCACCGACACCGTCATCGTGGTCGCGACCTCGGTCAGCGAAAACACCGGCGGCAAGCCGCAAACCGTGCGCTGGAACCTGCGATTGGGGGTCTCCGACGTGGACGGCAAGCTGATGATCTCTCGGCTCGAGTCGATCCGATGAGGAACGCCTGGCGGGTATTCGCGTTTGACATCGCGGCGCCGGTGGCCGCGATAGTCGCGTTGTCGGCGATCGGCGTGGTGCTGGAATGGCCGCGGTGGTGGGTGTCGGCATCCTCAATTCTGGTGCTGCTGATCGTGCAGGGCGTGGCCGTGAATGTCTGGCTGCTGCGCCGGGATTCGGTCACCGTCGGCACCGACGACGACGCGCCCGGTCTACGGTTGGCGGTGATCGCGCTGTGTGTGGTGGCGGTGGTGTCGGCCGTGCTGACCGGTTACGTCCACTGGACGTTGCCGGACCGCCGCCTGAAGGCCGACGCGGCAGAGGTGGTGCGTATCGCGACCGGGATGGCGGAGGCGACGGCGACGTTCTCGCCGCAGGAACCGACGGCCTCGATCGACCGGGCCGCGGCCATGATGGTGCCCGAGCAGGCGACCGCGTTCAAGGACAATTTCACTAAGGCCACAGCGGATTTGGCGCATCAAAACGTCACCGCGACCGCGTCGACGCTGGAAGCCGGCGTCGAGGCGATCGGGCCGTCGGCCGCCGCAGTGGCGGTGGTCGTGAGAGCTACCCAGAACGCGCCGGGTCAGCAGCCCAACAATGCCGTGCTGGCATTGCGCATCGCGTTGAGCAAGCGCAGTCACCATTGGTTGGTGCTCGACGTCTCGCCGATTAACGCTCGCTGACGAACTTCAGCGCAGCCGGGCGTGCTCAACCATCAGGCAGCGGTCCATCACCACTTGCATTCCGGCTGCCTCGGCGTCGCGGCCAACTTGCTCATGCCATAAACCCTGTTGCAGCCAAAGGGTTTTCGGACGCCTGCCAAGGGCCAGCACGTCGGCCAACACCGACGGCAACTCGTCGAACCGCCGGAAGACGTCGACCATGTCGGGTACCACTGGCAAATCAGCCAACCGGGAATACGCTGGGGCGCCGTCGATCTCGGTGATCGTCGGATTGACCGGGTAGACCTCGTACTCGCCGGTGGCGATGAGATACGAGTAGATCTCGTTGCTTGGCCGCGTCCGCTTGTCCGATGCGCCGACCACCGCGATGCTGCGGGTGTCGGCAAAGATGCGCCGCAGCGTCGCGTCGTCGGGGCGGCTAAGCATCAGTTTCTGCGCGGTGGTCGCTGGGGCGGTTGACCAGACGGCTGTTGAGTTTTGGCCTTCGCGAAGCGGTCAGAGAGCCGGCGCATCCGGATCATCAACGACGCCGACGGACTGGTGGTGGCAGCGAGGTAGGCGCTCAGCTCGTCGGCGGGCACCCCAATCCGGGACGCGAACTCCGGCGTCTTCAGCCCCGATCGTTCGATCAACTGCCGCACGTGGCGGGCCACTTCAGTCCGCTCGTTGGCTTCGAGGTGGGCGCGGGCACGGTCGAGTACTTCGGCCAAGGCTTTGGAGATGCCGTAGGGCCGCGAGCTCTCCAGAACTTCTTCGACTTGGCGCGCGGTGCGCCCGTACGGGTCGCGTTTGATCGCGACCGCGATTTGTTTCCAGGTGGCGATGTCGCCGCCTTCTAGCGCCGAGCGGATGGCCGAGGTAGGCCAGAACTCGACGGGCCGCTCGACATTGCGGCGGACGGGCGGTCGATGCGGCGGTCCGTGGCGTCGGTCGGCTGCCAACGTCACCTCGCCTCCTCCAGCATCGCCACTGCCACCGACAGGCAGCGCTGCCTGACTTCCTCCCAGTCTGCCTTGGCTTCCTGACCGGGCCAATGCTCGTCGTCGAGATCTGTCGGATGTGGATCCGCGAGCCGCCGGACCAACTGGGTGGCGATCCATTGCCGCCGGGGTGATTGACAACAGTAATACCTGTCCATACCGGCCAGCACCAATGCGGCCGTCTCGGCTTCCATCGTGTCGACCAGCTCAGCGAATTCGGCGTAGTCGCGGCTGCTATTGCGCGACATGATGAGGTAGCCCTTGAGCCGCAGCGTCTCGGCGCCGGTGGGGATTTGCAGCCGGTCGCCGGTGGGCAACTGGACGTGCGTGGTTTCCACCGGGCTGCGTCGCTCGAACGTCGGGTGATCCGCCTCGGCCTGGGTTTCCAGCGCGTCGAGCGCCACCGACAGGCGGCCGCGCCACAGCGTGACCGGATGCACGGGCCGCACTGCGCGGGGCGCGGCACGGCCGGCGCCGTTACGGTGCGACAGGCCGCCGGCGAACTTTTTGGCCATCGAACCGTTGGTCTCGGCCGATGTCCCCGCCGCGGCCAACTGCCGAGTGGCCGGATCGTCGCCACCGTTGACCTGTCCACGCAGTTCGCCGTTGCGTCCACATCCGGTGAAGGCCAACGGATCGGCCACCGTAATCGCGTCGGGGACGAGGTGCTTGAGCCTGGCGGCGGACTTCAGCACGATCCGCAGGTCCGCACTGGGCACCACGGGTGCTGAGATGTCATCAGGGATCATCAGGATATCGCCCAGATCGACTGTGGGCAGCGGCTTTTCGAAGTCGACTGACGGCAGGATGCGGTGCAGCCATCGCGGCAGCCACCAGTTCCACTGGGCGAACATCGCCATCAAGGCGGGCACCATCACCAGTCGCACCACGGTGGCGTCCACCGCGATCGCGACCGCGCACGCCACCCCGATTTCGGCCACCAGCGGCATGCCGGCGAACGCGAAACCGATGAACACCGCGATCATGATCAGCGCGGCGCTGGTGATTGTGCGCGCGCTGGTGCTCACGCCGTAGGCCACGGCGTCGCGGGTGTGACCGGATTGCAGGAACCGCTCGCGGATTCGGGTCAGCAGGAAGATCTCGTAGTCCATCGACAAGCCGAACGTCATGGCCAGCACCAGCGGTGGAACCGTGCTGTCGATCGAGCTGATTTGCGCGAAGCCCAGCTTTTCCAGCCAGCCCCACTGGAAGACCATGACCAAGCTGCCGTAGGCCGCGGCCACCGACAACACGGTCATCAACACGCCCTTGAACGCCAAGAACACCGACTGGATTGAGATCAGCAGCATCACGAAGGCGATCAACGCGACGAAAACCAAGACCAGCGGCTCTGTCGCGGCCACTCGGTCGTCGAAGTCTTTGATCAACGCGGTGGGCCCGCCCACATCCACCTGCGCGGAGCTCGTTCCGGCTGCCGCGGGGAGGTGGGTCCGCATCCACGCGATGCTGCTGCGCGCGCCCAAGTCCTCGGGATCCACTGACAGCACCCCGGACAACATCGCGCTGGTGTTGTTGTCGGCGAACACTGGCGGGGTCACCGAAACGATGTCGGGTGCTCGCGCCATCTCTTTACTGATCGCCGCGAGTGTCGAAGCGTGCCCGGGCGCTGACGCGTCGCCGTCGGGGAAGCGCACCAGCACCTGCACCGGACCCAGCGCGCCGGGACCCAGCGCCTCGGCCGCCGCCGACACCCCGGCACGAATCTCGTGAGACGAGTCGAATTGCCGCAGCAGGCTGTTGCCCAGCACCATCGATAGGGCCGGCACCGCCATCGCGATCAGGACAGCCGACGCCGCGATCGCCGACGCCCACGGCCGGCGCATCACCCAGCCGATCCAGCGACTCCAGAACCGCGACTGGGTCGTTTCGGGTCGCCGCGACCAGTGCAGCACCGCCGACCTCTTGGCGGCGGCCCGGCCGAACGTCGCCAGCACCGCCGGCGTCATTGTTGTCGCGGTCAGCATCGCGACCGCCACCGCGAGGATCGCGCCGGTGGCCATCGACGCCAGCGCTGGGGTGTCGATCAAGTAGATGCCGGTGAGCGAGGCGACGACGGTCATTCCGGACAGCACCACGGCGAGGCCGGACGTCGCCATCGCCGCGTCGACCGCCTCTTGGGGCTGACGTCCGGCGCGCAGTTCCTCGCGGAAGCGCATCAAAATGAACAACGAATAGTCGACCGCCAGCGCGATGCCGAACATCGACACCGTCGACGTGACGAACACCGACATCGTGGTATAGGCCGACAAAAGGTAAACCAGTCCCATGGTGATGGCGACGGTGCAGATGCCCAATGCCAGCGGGATCGCGGCGGCCGCAAGCGAACCGAACACCGCCAGCAACACAATCAGGATGATCGGAAGGTTCCAGCGCTCGGCCGCGGCGATGTCGTGTTTGGTGTTGGCAGCCGCCGCCGTGCTCAGCGCGCCCTGCCCGATCACATACAGCCGGACGTGGGCGTTCTGCATCTGTCCCGGCCGATCGCCTTGGACGCCGATTTTTGCCCGCAGCTTTTTGGCCGCATCGCTGGCGCTGCTGTTGTTTGAGGTGTCCAGTCGCAACGACACCACATACGGCCGGTCGGGCTGCGGCGCGGGTTGAGCCGGATTCTTCACGACCGCGACCTCGGGAACTTGACCGGCGACTTGCTGCAGAAACGCGGCTGCGGCGTTCATGTCTTGATAGCTGGCATCCGCGCGTGGCGCCGCCACTAGCGCTAACGGTGACGTGCCCTGGTCGGGGTAATGCGCCTCGAGTGCATCATGGACGCGCAGCGACTGGGATCCAGCCACCTCGAAGCCGCCGCCGGTGAGGTGACCCCCCTGCGTCGCCGTCAGGTAGATAGCGGGGATGAGCGCGAGCAACCAACCTGTGAAGACCAGCCAGCGGAATCTGCGCAGGTTGCTGCTGAGGCGCATCATGAAGTGCTGGATTTCTTCACTCCCGCTCAGTTCGCGGCGACCCGCTGCGCCCGGCTTCGCCGCGCTTGCGATCGCCGCTTCCGTTTTTGCGGCGACCCGCTGCGCCCGGCTGCGCCGCGCTTGCGATCGCCGCGATGTTTCCCGGCCGAGCCTACCCCAGCAAGCTATGTGGCGAGGCCGCTTACGGCTCGCTGAGCTGCAACAACTCGGCAACGATGTCGGTGTTGTGAGCAGTTTCTTGTCGGCTGAATTGGCAGCGCCGCCGGAGTCGATGGCAGGATGGCCTCTGGGCGCTCGCCCGCAAGCCACTAAGGAGTTGGGTATGACTTCCCTGACTGGAAGTACTGCGACGTTGCGCCGACGGCTATTTGGCGTGCTGGCCGCCACCGCAGTGGGTGGTGCCACCGCGGTGGTGCTGCTGTCGGCGCCCTCGGCGGGCGGGGCGTCTGACCCTTGTGCGGCCAGCGAGATGGCGAGAACGATCGGCAACGTGGCCAGGTCGGCCGGTGACTACCTGGACGGGCACCCGGAGACCAACGACGCGATGACCACCGTCTTGCAACAGCCGGCAGGACCGCAATCGGTCAATTCGCTGAAGGGCTACCTCGACGCGAACCCGAAGGCGGCCAGCGATTTGCAGACGATCGCGCTGCCGCTCGCGGGGCTGTCGAGCAGGTGCAAGTTGCCGATCAGCCTGCCCCAGGTACTCGGCTTTATGCAGAATGCGCAGGGCGCGCTCCCGGGCGGCGTTCCGGGTGGGCTGCCCAATGCGGCGGCGCAGGCCATCTCGGGAGCCCAGGGCGCAGCGCCCGCGGCGGGCCTTCCTGCCGCCGCCCCGGCCGCGCCTGGCGCAGGTGTGCTGAGCGCCGTTAAGTAGCGCCCCGGCCATCGTCGGTAGCCGGCTCGCCGGGCCCCTCCGTCGCGGCGGCTTCGTCCGTGTCGCCCTCCGCCTCGGTTTCGGTGCGGAACATGAAGAAGAAGACCACCCAGCCAACCGCGGCGAGCAACAACCAACTGATCAGCCGGTAGATCAACATCGCCGAAATCGCGCCGGACAATGGCAACCCGCTCGACACCAAACCCGGTACTAGCACCGCCTCGACGACCAATAGGCCGCCAGGCATCAGCGGTATCGTGCCGACCGCGCGGGCGGCGGCACAGGCGACGGTCAGCCCGCCGATTGACGCGTGATATCCAGCTGCGTAAGCGGCGAAGCCGAGGCAAGCCACATCCGCGAAGCGGTTGATCAGTGACCAGCTGAACGCTGCCGCCAAGTCGCGGCGGCGCAGGCTGACCGATTCCAGCTGCGAGAGCATCTCGCGCCACTTCGCCAGGCCGGTGTTTGCCGGCCGACCGCGAATGGCGTTGACCCGCGACAACACCCGGGACCCGATCCCGTCGATCAATTCCGGCCGCGACGCTACCGCCTGGGCCAGCAGCAACAGCGCGACGAAGCCGCCGAGGGTGAACAGCAACGAAAGCGGGTTGTTCTTCGCGCCGAGGAAAAACGCGCCGCCCAGACCGAGCAACGCCAGCCCAACTGCTTGCAGCACACCCGACATGACCAGCTGCCACGACGCCACCAACGTCGAGGCACCCCAAATCCGTTGCTGCCGAAGCAAAAACGTCGCCGCGAGCACCGGACCACCCGGGAGTGTGGTGCTCAACGAGTTGGCTGCGTAGTAGGCGGCTTCTGACCGCAATTCCTTGACGTGCACGCCGGCCGACGCCAACAGGGTCCGCTGCACCTGCGCGAAGCTGTGCATCAGGGCGACGGCCGCCAGCGCCGAGGCCAGCAGCCACCACCACTTGGCTGTGTAGAGGCTCCTGGCGGCCTTGGCCAGCTGGTCCCACACCAAGGCAACTTCGACCGCCAGGACGATCGCGACGACGCCCAGCACGACCCATCGCAACCACCAGTATCTGCCGCGGGCACGTTCTTCGTGCTGACCGCTGACGTTCGTGGCGGATGCGTCGCGCGACACGTGTTTTAGGGTAGCTGCGCAGGTCGTGCCCGGATCGATACAAGGCGCAGGTGTCCGCACTGTGTTTGCGGCCCGTGACCTACGCGCCGACGGTTACGCTTGCGAGCATGCCGTCGAAGGCCGACGCGAATTACGAGGATTCCGTCGAACCTATCGTTCGGAAGGCCGCTGCCTGGGCCTGGCGGTTGTTGGTCATCCTGGCCGCAGTAGTCGCGTTGCTCTGGGTTATCAAGCGGCTGGAAATCATCGTTGTCCCACTGCTTATCGCGTTGATGCTCAGCGCACTGCTGGTCCAGGTCGTGGATTGGCTGGACCGCCGCGGCGCGCCCCGCGGCGGCGCGGTGGCCCTAGTGTTATTCGGCGCGTTCGCAATTCTGGGCGGCATCCTGGCCTTCGTCATCAGCCAGTTCGTCATCGGATTGCCGGACTTGGTCAAGCAGGTCACGCGCAGCATCGATTCCACTCGCCATTGGCTGATCGAGGGGCCACTGCATCTGAGCCGCCAACAGATCGAGAACGCCGGCAATGCCGCGATCGAGGCGCTGCAGAACAATCAGGCGAAGTTGACCAGCGGCGCACTGTCGACTGCGGCCACTGTCACCGAAATCCTCACGGCCGCACTGCTGACGTTCTTCACGCTGATCTTCTTTCTCTACGGCGGGCGCAATATCTGGGCCTACGTCACCAAGATCTTCCCGACCGATGTCCCGGAGCGGGTGCGCGCCGCGGGCAACGCGGGCTACGGCTCGCTGGTCGGCTACATACGGGCGACCTTCCTGGTGGCATTGGTTGACGCTGCGGGCGTCGGGACCGGTTTGGCGATCATGACCGTGCCGCTGGCTCTGCCGCTGGCCTCGTTGGTGTTCCTTGGTGCATTCATCCCGCTGGTCGGTGCGGTCGTCAGTGGGTTTCTCGCGGTGGTGGTCGCCTTGCTCGCCAAGGGCTGGGTTTATGCGCTGATCACGCTCGGTGTGCTGATCGGCGTGAACCAGCTCGAGGCGCACATTCTGCAGCCGTTGGTGATGGGCCGCGCGGTGTCGATCCATCCGCTGGCAGTGGTGGTGGCGATTTCGACGGGCGGCGTGCTCGCGGGGGTCGTCGGCGCGCTGCTAGCCGTCCCGACGGTCGCGTTCTTCAACAACGCATTCCAAGTGCTGCTGGCTGAGGATCCGTCTGCGGCGGAGAAGGAAACCGAAGAAGCCGCGGAAGTTTTCCGGGATTATGGGATGTCGGAAACCGATCTGGCTCCGGTGGTGGCCGCCATCTG
>DAIODV010000117.1:2480-9795 GCA_036746615.1 Mycobacterium sp. | reverse complement strand
AGGGCCCCGATTCCGCCATCCCGTCGCTGCACACCCGCGCGCTGGTCGGGCTTTGCGCGATCCAACTCGGCGTCTCCGATCGGGCATTGCGGATGGCCGCCGAATACACCAGCGGACGTGAGCAATTCGGCCGCCCGATCGGCAGTTTCCAAGCGGTCCAGCAGCGGATGGCCGACGGATTCATCGACGTCGAGGCCATACGCTGGACCACCTGGCATGCCGCCTGGCTGATCGCAGAGGGACGCCCGGCAGATCGCGTGGCACGAATCGCGAAGTTCTGGGCTGCCGACGCCGGCGCCCGAGTCGCGGCCACCACCCAACACGTGCACGGCGGGATAGGCATCGACACCACCTATCCGCTGCATCGTTATTTCTTGTGGGCCAAACAGAACGAACTCACCCTGGGTTCGGCTTCCCAGCAACTGGCGCACCTCGGCAGCACATACCCGGAAGGACGGCGATGACGACAGCCAAAACCCGCGAAACCACCCTGCGATGGGGCGACATCGCAGTGGGTGACGAGGTGACACCGCTCGACATCCCGATCACCACGACGATGATTGTCGCGGGCGCGATCGCGTCGCGTGACTTCATGCCGGTGCATCACGACCGCGACTACGCGAACAAGCAGGGTTCGCCCAACTTGTTCATGAACATCCTGACCTCCAACGGGTATTGCGTGCGTTTCCTGACCGACTGGGCGGGACCCGAAGCGATGGTCACGAAGCTGTCGATTCGCCTTGGGGTGCCGTGCTTTCCGGACGATCCGCTGCGCTTCACCGGTAGCGTGACCGGCAAAACTGAAGGCTCGAATGGTGAGAACTTCGTCGAGGTGACCTTCAAGGCGTCCAACAGCCTTGGCGATCACGTGTCTGGCACGGCCGTGCTGAGCTTGCTGGACGAACCATGAGCAGTTCCCTTCCCGGCAGCTGCGCGATTGTGGGCATCGGCCAGACGGAGTTCTCGAAGGAATCCGGACGCAGCGAACTGCAATTGGCGTGCGAGGCAGTCAATGCGGCACTCGACGACGCTGGGCTTTCGCCCGGCGATGTCGACGGCATGGTCACGTTCACGATGGACTCCAGTGACGAGATCGACATCGCCCGAAACGTCGGCATCGGTGACCTCAGCTTCTTCTCTCGCGTACACCACGGCGGCGGAGCGGCGGCGGGCACGGTGGTGCACGCGGCGATGGCCGTCGCGTCCGGTGTCGCCGACGTGGTGGTGTGCTGGCGTGCCTTCAACGAACGGTCGGGCTTTCGCTTCGGCGGCAGCGGACGCACCAGTGCGGAAACCCCGTTGTTCATGGCGCACTACGCGCCGTTCGGATTGCTCACTCCCGCAGCATGGGTGGCGATGCACGCCCAGCGCTACATGTCGACCTATGGAGTCACCAACGAAGACTTCGGCCGCATCGCGGTGGTGGACCGCAAGCACGCGGCCACCAATCCCGACGCGTGGTTCTATCAGCGTCCGATCACACTGGAAGATCACCAGAATTCCCGCTGGATCGTCGAACCCGTTCTGCGGCTGCTTGATTGCTGCCAAGAAAGCGACGGCGGTGTCGCGCTGGTGATCACCAGCGCCGAACGCGCGCGCGATCTGCGGCAGCCACCGGCGATCATCACCGCCGCCGCGCAGGGCGCTGCCGCGAACGGTGAGATGATGACCAGCTACTACCGCGAGGACATCACCGGTCTTCCGGAGATGGGCGTTGTTGCTAACCGGTTATGGCATGATTCGGGCTTGAAGCCGCAAGACATCCAAACCGCCTTCATCTACGACCATTTCACCCCGTTCGTGTTCACCCAGTTCGAGGAACTCGGGTTCTGCGGACGCGGTGAAGCCAAAGATTTCGCCACCGTTGAGCGGCTGTCGCTGGGCGGAGGACTACCGATCAACACCAATGGCGGGCTGCTCGGGGAGGCTTACATCCACGGGATGAACGGCATCACCGAGGGCGTACGCCAAGTTCGCGGAACCTCGCATAACCAAGTCGACAATGTCGAGCATGTGCTCGTCACCTCGGGCACCGGCGTGCCTACCAGCGGCCTGATTCTCGCGCCGGATAGCTAAAGAAGACCGCCATGCCGAAGATCGCGTTGCTGACCGCCGTCGGCGGACCCATCGAACTCGCCGAGTTTCCGCTTACCACCCCAGCACCTGGCACCGCCGCGCTGAAACTGCGGATGGCCGGAATCTGCGGGTCCGACTTGCACATCTTCCGCGGCGAGCTCCCGCTGTTCTACCCCTTCGCAATGGGCCACGAAATGGTCTGCGAAGTCGCCGAACTCGGCGAAGGACTCACCACCGACGCCACCGGCAAGCCGCTCGCCGTCGGCGACCGTGTGGTCACACCCTACTTCTGGACCTGCGGGCAATGCCATGCATGCGCACGCGGACGGCCGCACGCCTGCCAGAACCTGATGGCAGGCGAATTTCGCACCCATGACCAAGCCCCGCACTTTGTCGGCGCGCACGGCGAGTACTACTACACCACCCGTCGACAGCCGTTGTACAAGGTGCCCGAGGATCTCGCCGACGAGGCCGTCGCACCGCTCAATTGCGCACTGGCGCAAGTACTGTTTGCACTGCGCGATGTGCGCTTGGGCGACACTGTCGTCATTCAGGGCGCCGGTGGGTTGGGCATCAACGCCGCCGCCGTCGCGCATACTGCAGGCGCCGCGGAGGTGATCGTCATCGACAAGATCGCCGAACGACTCGACGTCGCATCCGATTTCGGTGCCACGCACTGCATCGATGCCAGCGAAATCTCGACCGCGGAAGTCACCGAACAAATCCGTCAGCGCACCGACGGCATCGGCGCCGACTGGGTGCTCGAAGTCGTCGGCGCCCCTGGTGTCATTCCCGACGGCATCGGCTTCCTCAACAACGGCGGCACCTTGCTCGAAGTCGGAAACATCGGTACCGGACGCACCTTTGAGCTCGACCCCAGCGTCCTGGTCTACGGGAACAAAGCTGTGCGCGGCGTGATGCTCTACGACCCGGTCACCTTGGCGATAGGGTTGTCGTTCTTGGCGCACACTAGTTTTCCGTTCAGCCGGCTCATGCCTAAGCCGTTTCACCTCACCGACGTCAACGCCGCGTTCGAATCGGCCGATGCCGGGTTGGTGCCCCGAGGCGCGTTGGTTCCGTGATGACACACGCGACCGCGACGGATACCCGCGAACTGATCGTCGAGTCCGCGTACGCCTGCTTCCGCAAGCAAGGACTGCAAAAGGTCACGATCGTCGACATCGCGAAGATGGCGGGTGTCTCCCGCAGCACGGTCTACGAGTACTTCCGCGACAAGGGCGCGATCGTCGAAGCATGCGCCGAGCATGCGTCCGAGCAGTTCTATCGGCAGATGTCCACTGCGATGGACCGCGGCCGTTCGCTGGAGGACAAGCTCAGCCGCGCAGCGGTATTCGTGACGCAGGCCCGACGGGCCATCGCCTCGGAAAAGTACTTCGACGAAGAAGCGATCAGCCTGTTGCTGACCAAAGACGCCGCCGTCTTGCTGCGCGAATGCGTGGACTTCCTGGCGCCCCATCTCGCCGCCGCGAAGCTCACTGGCGAGGTTCGCAAAGACCTCGATATCCAATCCGCCGGTGAATGGTTCGCGCGCATCTTGTTCTCGCTGTTCAGCACACCGTCATCGACACTGGACATGGATAACCCCGATGTCGTCGCCGACTTTGTGCGGGCTCATCTGGTCCGCGGATTCGCCGACGAACGACCGCGGCCGCGGCGAGGTCAGTGACGCCATTAAGAATTTGACAAGGGGTCGCGGCTATCTTTCGGACGCAAGCGACGAAAGGAAGCGCCGATGGATGCCACAGGCACCGTGAAGATGATCATTGGCGGGGGGCTGCTTTCCGTCGGCCTCGCCGCGGGTTTGGGCTTGGCCGCAGGTACCTCTCAGGCCAGTCCGGGTGGCTGGCCCGGCTGCGACGGCCCACAGGGACCGTGTCACTGGTGCCCGGGAGACCCTCCGGTCCGGACAGGCAACATGGTCAACGATCCAGTGGTTTGGGACAACGGTGTCTGCCACACCTACTGGAGAGTGGACATGGGGCAGGGCAACGTTGCCAAGGAAATCTTTGAGGGAGATGCTCCACCGCCCCCGCTTCCTCCGCCGCCACCACCACCGTTCGTCATCGATCGCAGCAATTGTCAGCAGATACTCGGAATGTTCTGCCCCCACGCATGATTGAGCCTAGCGCTCGGCCAGAGCCCGCATGAAAAACGTCAAATTGGCCGGCCGCTCGGCCAACCGGCGCATCAGGTACCCGTACCACTGCGTGCCGAACGGCACATAGACCCGCACCCGATTGCCGATGGATGCCAGCCGCAACTGCTCGCCGTTACGGATCCCGTACAGCATCTGGTATTCGAAATCGCCTGCACCGCGCCCGGATTCGCTGACCAATGCGGGCACCGCATCGATAACGATGGGATCGTGCGAAGCCACCATCGGATACCCCGAGCCCGTCATCAGGACCCGAAGGCAGCGCAGGTACGAGTCGGTGACCGCAGGGGCGTCCCGGTAAGCGATCGATGCCGGTTCGTCGTAGGCGCCTTTGCATAGCCGCACCCTTGTCCCCGAAGCTGCGAAATACGCGCAGTCGCCGAGCGTTCGCCGCAGGTAGGCCTGGAGAACCACCCCCAGCCAGGGGAAATCAGCGCGCAGGTCGGCCGCGATCGACAGCGTCGAGTCCGTGGTGGTGTGGTCTTCGGCGTCCACCGTCACCCACACCCCGACCTGCTCCGCCCGCTCGCAGATGGTGTGCGCGTTGGCAAAAGCGATCTTCTCGCCGTCGCGGTCCAGTGCTTGGCCCAATGCCGAGAGTTTGCACGACACCTCCAGCGGGCGGACCCCGTCGCCAACAGCGTCCGGACGCCCGCCTAGCGCATCGAGCAACTGCAGGTAGCCGTCCACGGTGGCGTTCGCGCCGTCGAGGTCGGCGACATCCTCGCCCAGATAGTCGATACTGACAAGTCTGCCCGAATTACGCAGTGCGGTAACGCTATCCAGCACTGCGCCAAGCGACGATCCGGGTACAAACCGGTGCGCCACCTTGCGGGTGACCGGCAACCGCTCGACGGTACGCCGCAACCCGTCCGAACGGCTGGCTGCGAGAATCGCGGGCCGCAACGTCTTGGCGAACACGCTCGACATCGTCACCGTGCCATGTGCGGATAGGTGTGATCGGTTGCCGGGACGAACGTCTCCTTGATCGAGCGTGCCGACGTCCAACGCAGCAGGTTCAGTACCGAGCCGGCCTTGTCGTTGGTGCCCGAGCCGCGCGAACCACCGAACGGCTGTCGGCCCACTACCGCCCCGGTCGGTTTGTCGTTGACGTAGAAGTTGCCGGCCGCGAACCGCAGCCGGCTCTGCGTGGCCAGCACGGCGTCGCGGTCGTCGGCGATCACCGCACCGGTCAGCGCATAGCGTGCACCGGTGTCGATGACGTCGAGGATCTGCTCGTACTGATCGTCCGGATAGACGTACACCGACAGCAGCGGGCCGAAGTACTCCGTAGCGAAGGCCTCGTCGGTCGGGTCGTCGGACAGCAACACCGTCGGACGTACGAAATAGCCTTCGCTGTCGTCGTATTCGCCGCCGACCGCGATCGTGACACCGGCCGCGCCCTTCGCGCGTTCGATCGCGTCGACGTTTTTGACGAAGGCACGCTCGTCGATCAGCGCGCCGCCGAAGTTGCAGAAATCTGTGATGTCGCCGAACGGCAGCTCGGCGGTGGCTGCCAGGAAGTCGTCGCCCATCTGCTGCCACACCGAGTTGGCGATGAAGGCCCGCGACGCCGCCGAGCACTTCTGACCCTGGTAGTCGAACGCGCCGCGGATCAGCGCGGTGCGCAGCACATCCGGCTGCGCGGAGGCGTGCGCGAGCACGAAGTCCTTGCCGCCTGTCTCACCGACCAGGCGCGGATAGCTGTGGTAGCGCTCGATGTTCGTGCCTACTTCGCGCCACAGTCGCTGGAACGTCGCGGTCGATCCGGTGAAGTGGATCCCAGCCAGCCGCGGATCCGCCAGCGCCACATCGGAAACCGCGTAGCCGTCGCCGGCGACCAGGTTGATCACGCCGGGCGGCAACCCCGCCGCCTCCAGCAGTTGCATGGTCAGATATGCCGCGAACGTTTGAGTGATCGACGGCTTCCACACCACGGTGTTACCCATCAATGCCGGCGCGGTGGGCAGGTTGCCGGCGATCGCGGAGAAGTTGAACGGCGTTATCGCGTAGACGAATCCGTCCAGCGGCCGATAGTCGGTGCGGTTCCATTCGCCGCGAACACTCAGTGGCTGCTGGGCGAGGATCTGGCGCGCGAATGCGACATTGAACCGCCAGAAGTCGACCAGCTCGCAAGGCGCGTCGATTTCGGCCTGATAGGCGGTTTTGGACTGACCGAGCATGGTCGCGGCGGCGATCGTCTCGCGCCACGGCCCGGCGAGCAGATCGGCGGCGCGCAGGAATATCGCGGCCCGTTCGTCGAACGGAGTCGCCGCCCAGTGCGCCCGGGCGGCCATTGCCGCTTCGACGGCCGCGCTGGCGTCGGCGTGGTCGGCGTTGGTCAGCGTGCCCAGCGTCGAGGCATGCCGGTGCGGCTGCACGACGTCGATGCGCTCACCGTTACCCATGCGATGAGTACCGCCGATGACGTGCGGCAGGTCGATCGACTCATCGGCCAGTGCGGTGAGCGCGAACTGTAGCCGGGTCCGTTCGGGCGAATTCGGCGCGTAGTCCTGGACCGGCTCGTTGCTGGGCACGGGAACAGTTGTGATGGCATCCATGTCCTCAGGGTCTCAGCGACGACCGGTCGCAGTGTTAGCCGATCAGACAAAGCAGGGTTGCCTTTCTAGTAGGATCAGACAATATGCAGACCACGGGCGTCGGGCTGGGCCAGCTGCTATTGGCCCTGGATACCACGGTGGCGAGCTTGATCGAGGCGCCCCGCGGGCTGGACCGGCCGGTGGCGTCGGCCGCGTTGATCGACTCCGATGACGTGCGGTTGGGCCTGGGCCGCGGCGCGGACGCGTCCGACGTGTTCTTCCTGCTGGGCGTCGCCGATGACGAGGCACAACGCTGGCTGGATACCGGTGCCGCGCCAGTGGCCGTCTTCGCCAAGAAACCATCCGATGCTCTGGTGGCCCGGGCCGTCGCCGCCGGGACCGCGGTCGTTGCGGTGGACCCGCAGGCCCGCTGGGAGCGGCTGTACCGGCTGGTGAATCACGTCCTCGAGCACCATGGCGACCGAGGCGATGCAACGCGCCGTGGTCGAGCACGCCGCTCATC
>DAIODV010000117.1:0-2470 GCA_036746615.1 Mycobacterium sp. | reverse complement strand
CGCTACGACTCGGGCACCGAGTTGTTCGGCCTCGCGCAGTCGCTGGCCGACCGTATTCACGGCATGGTCAGCATCGAGGATGAGCAATCGCATGTGTTGGCGTACTCGGCGTCCAACGACGAAGCCGACGAATTGCGGCGGCTATCGATCTTGGGCCGTGCCGGGCCGCCCGAACATCTGAAGTGGATCGGCCAATGGGGCATATTCGATGCGCTGCGCGCCGGCGGCGACGTGGTCCGGGTCGCAGAGCGCCCGGAGTTGGGCCTGCGGCCCCGGTTGGCGGTGGGTATTCATCAGCCGGCCCCCGACGCGCGCCGAGCCCCGTTCTTCGCGGGCACCATCTGGGTGCAGCAGGGCTCCCGACCGCTGGCCGACGACGCGGACAAGGTGTTGCGCGGAGCCGCGGTGCTGGCCGCGAGGATCATGGCGCGGCTCGCCGCCAGACCGTCGACACACGCGCTACGGGTTCAGGAGCTACTGGGTCTCTCTGATAGCTCGGTTGATGTCGACACCATCGCACGCGAGCTTGGCATCGTGTCCGACGGCAACGCCGCCCTGATCGGTTTCCACACCCCAGCCCGTCATGCCAGGCTAGCCGACGTACTGGCGTTGAGCGCCAACGCGTTTCGAGCTGACGCGCAAGTCGCATCGCGCGGTTCGCGGGTATATGTGTTGCTGCCGCATACCGCGAAGCGGTCCTCGCTTGCCTCGTGGATTCGCGGGACTATCAGCGCGTTGCACAGCGAGCTGGGACTCCAGTTGCGCGCGGTGGTCGCCGCGCCGGTCGCCGGACTGGCCGGCCTCGCCGCAGTGCGAGCGGAGGTGGACCGGGTACTGGATAGTGCTGAGCGCCATCCAGATTCGTTCGCCTCGGTGATATCGCTCGCCGAAGCGCGCAGCACCGTGCTGCTCGACGAGATCGTCACGATGGTCGCCGCAGACGAACGGCTCCTCGACCCGCGAGTGCGCGACCTGCAAGCACGCGATCCGGAGTTGGTCCAGACGTTACGGGCCTATCTGGACAGTTTCGGTGAAGTCGCCGCAGCAGCACAACAGCTGAACGTCCATCCCAATACCGTGCGCTACAGGGTTCGCCGGATTGAGAAGCTGATGTCGACTTCGCTGGCCAATCCTGAAGTGCGACTGCTTCTTTCGCTTAGCCTACGCGCTATCGAGCGATCTGGTTAGAAGTCGCGGTTGTGCGTTCGTAGATTTCGGCGAGGAACTGTTCGACGGCCACCGCCGCATGCGTCGCTCGCGCCGAACCGAAGATGTCAAAAGCGTGCTGCGCGAACGGCAACTCGGCGTAGGCCACCGGCTCGCGGCTGACTTCGCGTAGCCGTGCGGTGAAAGCGCGTGCCTGGTCGACCGGGATCAACGAGTCATTGCGTCCATGCAGCACGAAAAACGGTGGCGCATCAGCGGATACATGCGTGATCGGCGAGGCGGTCCGGAAAGGCTCTTCGATTTCGGCCCGTCGCAGCTTGAAGACGTACTTCGCTAGCGTCGGCACCATCAGCGGGTGGATCGCATCGTTGCGGGTGAAGTCGTAGACGCCGTAGAACGGGACGGCCGCCCGCACGCTGGTGTCCGCGTCCTCGAAGCCCGGCTGAAATTGGGGATCGTTGGCGGTGAGAGCGGCCAGCGCGGACAAGTGGCCGCCGGCCGAGCCTCCGGTGATCGCGACCCAGTCCGGGTCGCCGCCGTACTCGGCGATGTGCTCCTTGGTCCACGCCAGCGCCTGCTTGACGTCGACGATCTGGTCGGGCCAGGTGGAGCGCGGGCTGAGCCGGTAGTTGATCGCGACACACACCCAGCCGAGCTCGGCGAGGTGGCTCATCAACGGATAGGCCTGTTGACGTTTGCTTCCCACCATCCAGGCGCCGCCGGGAACCTGCAACAGCACGGGCGCCCGGCCGCCAGGTTCGAGGTCCGGCCGTCGCCAGATATCGAGGTAGTTGCGAGAACCATGCTCGCCATAAGGGATGTCGGTGTCGTGCGCATAGTCGCCGTAGATCCGCATCATGCGGATCAGCCCGGGCGTCTTGGCGGTGCCGGCACCCTCCGGCCGCTTCCACAGATCGCCCGACTCGGTACGGCGAGCGGTGCCCAGTCCGGCGTCGAGTGCGGCGGTAAGCGGCACGTTGGCTTGCTTGCCGATGCGGTTGAGGCCCAACAGTCCCACCCAGGACAGCGCCGATACCAGCCAGCTGAACCGGCGTAGCCGCGGCGAGAGCCTGCGCGTTAGCGCGGCCAACAGCGCGAACTGGCCGGCAAGGAGCTGCAACGACAACTCCGAGGCGAACACTCCGAAGCTGAACGCATACAGCGAGGGATACCCGCGCTTGCTCAACGGTTGGTAGCCATTGGCGGTGACCGCGAGCCCACCCAGCGAACTAAGCAGCGCTGCCAGTTTCTTCACGCCTGCCACTAAACCATCTACTAGTCGAGCCGCAGGTCAGCGGGGGGC
>DAIODV010000116.1:5040-9810 GCA_036746615.1 Mycobacterium sp. | reverse complement strand
CAACATGGTCGGCGCGGCCTCCGATGTTCAGGCGCGCCGCGCCGAGCTCAAGCAATCAGGCTTGAAGCCAAGGGATTTCGTCGAAGACGATCGCAAGTAGCGCGAGAGTGCGGCCAGCCGCACTCTCGCGGTCGAAGGTGCGGCTAGCCGCACTCTCGGCGGTGCCGGGGGTTAGCGGCTCTTCTCGCCGGCTAGGCGGCGGCCGGCGGCGTGGCGCGCGGCGACGTAACCGAACACCATCGAGCTTGCGATGCTGGCGCCGGCGCCCGGATAGGTGCGACCCATCACGGTCGCGGTGGTGTTGCCGGTCGCATAAAGACCATCGATCACCCGGTCGTGCTCGTCGAGTACCTGGGCGTGCTCGTTAGTGATCACGCCGCCACACGTGCCGACGTCGGCGGGATAGACCTTGGTCGCGTAGTACGGCGCACGGCCGAGCGGCCCGACGGCTGCATTCGGCCGATACCCCGGATCGCCCAGGCAGTCGTTATACGCCGATTGTCCACGACCGAAATCCGGATCCAGACCCTTGACCGCGAACTTGTTGAATCGCTCGACGGTACGCGCCAAAGCGTCAGCGGGAACATCGATTTGCCCGGCCAATTCGCCAATGGTATCGGCCCGTTTGACTGCGCCGCTGTCAATCAGCCCGGAAGGCAGCCGACGCTTCAGTGGATTGGCGCCCGCCGCATACCGGCGCACATATCCGTCGTCGAAAACCATCCAGCACGGCACCGCCTTGTTGGCGTACATCGCCTTGCCGACTTCCACGTAGGAGTTTGACTCGTTGCAAAACCGTCGGCCGGTCGAGTCGACGTAGATCGCACCCGGTCGTTGTCGTCCCGATCCCAGCGACGCGGCGGTGGTACCGCCATTGGCGATGAACACCGAAGGCAGCCACCAGGCTTCGTCCAGCAGGTCGGTTTTCGCGCCGAGCCGCATCGCGGTCTGCAACACCTCGCCGGTGTCGCCGGCGTTGGCGATCGACCACTTCGCCTCGTTGGGCTGGTCACCGCTGTAGCGGCGCCGCATGTCGGCGTTGTGGCCGAACCCGCCCGCCGCCAACAGGACTCCCCTGCGCGCCTGAACATTCACTGGTGCACCGTCTCGGAGGATGCGCGCACCGACGACGCGGCCGTCCTCGACGAGCAAGTCGTCCATCGCCGAGTTAGTCCACAGCGGAGGCTCGCCGTCGCACAGATCGATCAACGACTTGAGCATCTGACCGATCAGTGACGCGCCGTTGGTGAGGATCTGACGACGACCGATCCGCGCGGCCCAACTCCGGAGGAAAACCCGCATCGCCACAGCGAAAGCCTTTGGCGCCCGGTTGAAGTACTGCACCGAGCGCAGCTCATTGGTCAGGACCACAAACCCGTAGTTCTTGGCCAGCGACGGCTGCACCTTATCGCTCCAGGCGCCGAGCTTGCCGGCGTTGAACGGAATTCCTTCGACCGCGCGGCCAGCCGCGTTGCCGCCCTTGTGGTTCGGGTAGTAGTCACTCCAGCCATCACAACGCACGAGGTGAACACCGCGGCGGATCAGGAAGTCGAGCATCTCGTAGCCCGCGGTCAGAAACATCTCGCGACGGGCGGGTGACGACGGTGCGCCTATGTCGCCCACGACGTCAGCCAGGTAAGCCAGACCGTCTTCGTGCGAGTCCGCTATACCGTCGGCCCGCATCAGCGGATTGTTGGGCAGCCAGACGATGCCGCCGGACAGTCCTGTCGATCCGCCAACCAGGGCTTGCTTTTCGACGATCAGCGGCTCGAGCCCGCTGTCGAGCGCGGCGAGCCCCGCCACCATGCCGCCACCACCGCTGCCCGCGATGAGCAGGTCGACACAGTGGTCCCACTGGGTTGTCATCGTCCCTCCGAGGTGAATCCGAGATCGACGATCGGCACATCGATGGTGGTGTTGGTCTTTTGAATGGCCGGCACCAGAGTGTCGTAGGGCAGTCCGGCGAGGAAGCCGTCGACAACGCGTTCGAAGTTCGAGATCAGGCCCTCAATCTTGTCGGACAGGCGCATGTATTCGAACCCGCGTGCATGCAGCCCTTTTTGCTGCCTAGGCAGGTTGGAGAAGTCTTGGGCCGGAATCGGTGGCCAGCGTGGGTCATCCGGCGCCATCGGCTCCGGCGGCGTGGGCTTACCCGCGGAAAGGTCTGACGGGAAACGGGTGAGCGACCAGATCTCGAACAGTGTTTCCTCCGGCCCGAGCGGCCGAATCCGATACGACGAGGCGCTGCTGTAGGTGGGCAGGATAAAATGGTGCGGAAAGGCGAACCCGATCGCGTCGGTAATCCCCCGCCGGACAAGGTCGTTGAGGTCAGGCATGTCGCTGCCACGCGCTCGATGCCAACTGACGACGGCATCATTGAGCGCGCTGCGCCAGGCGGTGATCGCGTCGGCCGGATCGGATGGCAACTCGATGGTCTGCAGCCCTTCGGCGATGCGCACGTCGTTCTCGTGGGTCATGCCGCCCATGCCGTCACCTAAGGTGCGCATGAAATAGAGGCTGCTCGCGACGACGGGATGCACCGCTTCGGACGGACTGCCGGTCTGCGCGGACGGCAGCAGCTGCGGGTGAGTCTGCGGGACGTGGTAGCCCTCCATGAACGCGGCCGTCGCCAGCTTCCAGTTCACCGGAAGCCGACACGACTGCCACCACTCGACGCGCAGCGACTCGACCTTCCACGCGTCATAGACCGATGCGAACGGCTCCATGCAGTCTCGTAATGGCGGCGCGTCGTCGTCGAGGTTGATCCACGCGCACCCACCCCACAATTCGCATCTCACCGAAACGAGCTGCAGATCGTCGGGCCGCAAGTTCTCCTCTGCGAACTCCTCGGGCCGCAACACAAACGAATTGTGTCCATCGATGCCCCAGCACCAACCATGGAACGGACAGACAAAGGTGCGCCGATTTCCGTTGCCCTCCACCAGCTTTACCGCGCGGTGGCGGCACGCGTTGTGGTAGGCCCGCACGGTTTCGCTGTCGACTCGCACCACGATGATCGACTGGTCGAGGATCTCGTACTCCACGAAGTCGCCGGTCTTGGGAATCTCCTCGAGCCGGCATGCCATCTGCCAGACTCGCGGCCAGAACAGCTCGGTTTCCTGCGCGTAGAACTCAGGATCGTAGTAGCGCTGCTTGGGAATCCGATTCGGGTCCTGCACCGCCCACGGCACCGGAAGCGGTTCCCAGTTCACATGGTTGGCCATCTCATTGCCCCTCGTCTTGGCTCATAAGATCCGCGATTCCCGCCCTTGCCAGTAGCGTTCGCGGATACGCCTTTTATAAAGCTTTCCGTTCGGGTCCCGCGGCAACTCGGGTTCGAATTCCACTGTGCGCGGGCACTTGTAGCCGGCGAGGTGTGCTCGGCAGTACGCGATGAGCTCCGCTTCGAGGTCGGGTCCGGGCGTGATGCCGTCGACCGGTTGCACGACGGCCTTGACCTCTTCGCCGAACTCATCGTTCGGAACGCCGAACACCGCCGCGTCGACGAGTTTGGGATGCATGACGAGCAGGTTCTCCGCCTCCTGCGGATAGATGTTCACCCCACCGGAGACGATCATGAATGTCGATCGGTCGGTCAGGTACATGTACCCGTCCTTGTCCACGTAGCCCATATCGCCCAAGGAGCGCCAGCCGCGGTCGTTGTACACCGACGCGGTCTTTTCCGGGTCTTTGAAGTACTCGAACGCCGGCCCACCTTCAAAGTACAGCTCGCCGGACTGCCCGACGGGAAGCTCGTGTCCGTCCTCGTCGACCACGTGCACCGGCGACATCGGTATTCCCACCGAGCCCGGATGAGCGAGCCATTCCTCGGGACCGATCGTGGTACCCGCGAATCCCTCTGTTCCGCCGTAGTATTCGTGAATGATCGGCCCGAACCACTCCATCATCGCGTGCTTGACATCCACCGGGCACGGCGCCGCCGCATGGATCACACACCTCAGGCTTGAGACGTCGTATTTCGCACGAACAGCCTTCGGCAGCTTCAGCATCCGGACGAACATCGTCGGCACGAACTGCGCGTGGGTGACCCGGTGCGTCTCGATCAACCGCAGCACCGTCTCCGCGTCGAACTTGGGCATGATGATCGCGGCGGCACCGACACGGTTGACGGCCATCGTGTAGTTCACCCCGGCAGCGTGATACAGGGGTGCCGGTGACAGATACACGCTGTCGGAACTCATGCCGTACTTGTGGATGAGCGCCATCTCCAGGACTGACTGGGCCCACGAGCCGTTACCGTCGGTCGGAAGCGGTCGGCGAACGGCTTTGGGCCGCCCGGTGGTACCCGACGAGTACAGCATCTCCGAGCCGTCCGATACCGGTGGCGGATCGCCCGCCGTGGCCACGGCGTCGTCGTAGGACTGCCAGCCGGCCAGGGCGCAACCGACCGCGATGTGGACGCCGACGGCAGGATTGGCACTGCGCAGATGCGCCGCGAGATCACCCATCGAAGCGTCGACGAACACCGCCTTCGCGTCGGAGTCGTCAATCACGTAGGCAACTTCATCGGGCGTGAAGTGGGTGTTGACTGCGGTGTAGTAGAGCCCGGAAAGCTGGCAGCCCCAGGTGATTTCGAAGAACTCAGTCCGGTTCGGCAGGACCAGAGCGACGCCGTCGCCGCGACGCAACCCGGCGCTGTGCAGCATCGCGGCTACCCGCTGGCTGCCGGCATACAAGTCGCCGAACGAGACCGTATCGCCGCCCGCGACGATCAGCGCCGGCGACTCCGCGGCGCTGATCGCGTGATCG
>DAIODV010000116.1:0-5030 GCA_036746615.1 Mycobacterium sp. | reverse complement strand
TGTCGGCGCGGGACTTCGACGCCGTGTTCTACCCCGGCGGCCACGGCCCGCTGTGGGACTTGGCCGAGAGCCGCGACTCCGCGGCGCTGATCGCGTGATCGGCGATGTTCACCACCAGACCTCGTGGACTAAGTCGCGGTCGCGCCGTCGGTCGATGCGGCCGCGGCTGCCTGGCGTCGGGCTTGTTCGGACGGCAACACCTTGTCCTTGAATACCGTCTGAATCAGCTCCTGCACGTCCTTGCTGATCGACGCGAGCGCGACCAGGTCGTTGGAACTCTGCCAGTGCACCCGCATGCCCATCAGCTCCCACGCCCGTTTGAGGTTCGCCTTGGTCGCCAGCAGCGTGGTCATCGGCGCCTGGGCGATGTGGCGGGCAATGGCCTCCACGCGCGCGTCGAGTTGATCCCGCGGAACGACCTCGTTGACCAGCCCGACCTCCAATGCCTTCTTGGCGTCGATGACCTCGGCGAGATAGAGGTAGTACGCGGCGCGCCGCCAGTTCATGAATACCCATGGCTCGATGGAGCATTCGCCCGACGGCATGCCGAACCCTTGCAACGGCGGGTAGGAGAAGTAGGCGTCCTCAGAGGCGATGACGATGTCGGTGGTCAGCCCGTAGTGGGTGCCCCCACCGACGCAATAGCCATGCACCTGGGCGATCGTCGGCTTGGAGAACTCCCATAGGTTCAGGATGGGCTTGACGAACAGGTCAGTCTGCGGCTTCCAGGGCGTGCCCATGACCTTGGCGCCCTCGACGAATTCCGGGTAGTCGACAGCATTGTTGCCGATCGCGTGCCCAGAGCAGAATCCCTTGCCGTTGGCCTTCAGGATCAAAACTTTGATGTCGTAGTCACGGTCGGCGTCCAGCAGCGCGGCGTCGACTTCTTCGGCCAGCTTCTGGTCCTGGGCGTTGGCTTTTTCGGGCCAGTTGAGCGTGACTTTGGCGATGGCCCCTTCTTTTTGGTAGATGATTCGCTCGCGAGTTTCGTTGAGGTCCATAAGTATTTGCCCTTTCGTTATGCCGTAATGATGCCGATTTCGGCGCCGATGTCGTAGGTGGTGCCAATCTGGCCGGTCCATTGCACGGTGCCCGAAGCGCCGGCTTCGATTTCCTGTTCCACCTTTTCGGTGGCGATCACGTAGATCGGTGTGCCCTCTTCGACATGCTCCCCGGCGTCGACGAGGAAGCCGGTCAGCTCGGCTTCCGAAACGGCCACCGAGACACGTGGGATACGAATGATGAAGTCACCCATGGATTTTTGCATCCGAGAGAGTTCGCTGTGCGGCTTCTACAATGGTCACCGCTGATGGGTAGACCTGGGCCTCGAGCGCGGCTGCGGCGGGATTGGGCACGAACCGGGCACCCACCCGCTCCACGGGCGCGGTCAGCTCGCCGAACAATTCCGACTGCAGGATCGCGGCGATCTCTGCTCCCGGGCCGGCGAATTGGACTGCGTCGTGGATGACCACCGCTCGTCGGGTCCGTCGCGCCGACTCGACGATCGTCTCGACGTCGAGGGGAACCAGGGTACGAAGATCCACAACTTCCGCGCTCACACCGCCATCGGCCAACGTGGCCGCGGCCGCGAGTGCTTCGTGCACGCTGCGGCCGTAGCTGATCAAGCTGACGTCGGTGCCGGAGCGCTTGATATCAGCCTGGCCGAGCGGGATCGAGAAACCCGGTTCGACGGGTACGGGACCCTTTTTGCCTTGCAGCCGAATGGTTTCGATGAACAAGCAGGGATCCTCGTCGAAGATCGCGGCGGTCAGTAGGCCTTTGCCGTCCCGTGGTGTGGACGGCACGATGACCTTCATCCCGGGGATGTGCATGAACCACGCTTCGAGACTCTGCGAGTGTGTGGCACCGGTGGCCAGCCCCGCATACACCTGAGTGCGGATGGTGATGGGCGCGGTGGTGCGCCCGCCGGTCATGAACCGCAGCTTGGCGGCGTTGTTGATCAGCTGGTCGGCGGCTATGCCGATGAAATCCATGATCATGATCTCGGCCACCGGCAACAGCCCATCGATCGCGGCACCGATCGCCGCGCCGACAATTGCGGCTTCCGAGATCGGGGTGTCCAGCACGCGGTCGTGGCCGTACTTCGTCGATAACCCTGCGGTCGGGCCGGACGCGCCGGGATCGGCGATGTCTTCGCCGAGCAGGAACACTCGCTCATCGGCCTGCAGGGCCTCGTCCAGCGCGAGGTTCAGCGCCTCGCGCATGGTCATCTCTTTGTCTTCCATTGCCTCACACCGGGTACTTGAGAGGAACTGCGTACACGTCTTTGTCGAGTTCGTCGATCGACGGGGAGTCCGCGCTCATCACGGTTTTCAGCGCCGCGTCCACCGTCGCTGCGGCCGCGTTCTCGATGCTGTCGAGCTCGTCCTCGTCGCAGATACCCGCGTCGGCGAGGTGCGCGCGGAACCTCGGGACCGGATCGGCGGCCATTGCTGCCGCCAGCTGATCTTTGGGGATATACGGCATCCGGTCACCGAAATAATGGCCGCGGAAACGAAATGTCACACACTCGATGAAGGTGGGGCCGCCGCCGGCGCGGGCCTGCCGCAGCGCGTCGTCGAGCGCGGCCGCCACGGCTAGCGGGTCGTTGCCATCGACGCGCACGCCCGGCATGCCGTACCCGGCCGCGCGGTCGGCGACGTGTTCGAGCTTCATCGTGTCGGCGGTGGGGGTCATTTCGGCGTACAGATTGTTCTGGCAAATAAAGACCATCGGCAGATCCCATAGCGCAGCCATGTTGGCCGCCTCATGGAATGAACCGGTGTTGGTGGCGCCGTCGCCGAAGCTGACCACGGTGACGCGGTCGAGGCCTTTGCGCTTGGCGGCCATCGCAAGGCCGACTGCCACCGGCGGTCCAGCGCCGACAATCCCGGTCGAAAGCATCACGCCCATATCGGGTTTGGCGATATGCATGGTGCCGCCCTTACCGCGGCTGGCACCGACAACGCGGCCCATCATCTCGCCGTAGATCTCCTCCAGCGGGACACCCTTACCGAGCAGATCATGCAAACCGCGGTAGGTGGTGACCAGCTGGTCGTCAGCTCGCAGCGAGATACCCATCGCCGCGGCGATCGCCTCCTGTCCGCGCGATGGCCAGTACACGCACATGAATTCTCCGGTGCCGATGCCCTTGGAGAGCCGGTCGTCGGCCGTCTTCATCAACACCATCAGCGCATAGATGCGCTTTTGGGTCTCCGGCGGTAGCTCAGTCACTTTGTGTAGGAGCCAATCTGCCGATAGACCTTGGGAATTGGCGGCTTCTCCATGTTGAGCAGCTCCAGCGACGACATCTTGCCGCTGGCACCGAGCTCACCCAGCCGTTGGACCACCGCGTCGAGGTCGTCACAGTCGAGCTCGTAAATCGCAATGAATGGCCCGTTTCCGTCGGTAGGCGCGAACCGGCGAGCCGACACGATGCCATCCACCGAGCAGATTTCTGCCAGATGAGTATCGTTGTACCACTTGTGGTATTCGGCCTCGCGGTCCGCCGACACCGGCATGGTCTCCAAATAGATCATCCCTTTGGGCACGGCTGGTTCTCCAATTCGGTTGGGGTGCAGTTAGGTTGACTCATGCGCCTGACCACGGTTTGACCTTGAGGAAGCCACCGGCGTCGACGCGCAGCTGCTGGCCGGTGATGTAGCGGGCGGCGTCGGAGGCCAGGAACAGCACGGCCTCGCTGATGTCTTCGGGTTCGACATAGGGCACCGGCATTGCCTGCACGACAGGGAAAACCGGTTCGGCATCTTCGCGGGTCGGGTTCTTCAGATCAGGCCGGAACGCGCGGTACATCGGCGCGCTGTGCAGCATGTCGGTGTTGACGTTAGTCGGGTGCACGGCGTTCATCCGGATCGAGAATTTAGCCAGCGCTAGCGCGAAGTCGTTGACATAGTGCGCCGCAGCTATTTTCGCGAAGGCGTAACCCGCTCCCCCGGGTCCGCCGTCGATACCGGTGGTGTTCATCGACGACATGAATGCCGCGTTGGATCCGATCACAATGATCGAGGCACCGGCCTGTAGGTGTTTGAGGCTGGAATGCACGAGGTTGAGCACGCCGACCAGATCGACGTCGACGGCGTCGGCGAAGGCCTGCGGCGGCAGGCCCGCGGTCAGCGGACAGATGCCTGCGTTGGCGACGACGATGTCGAGATGACCGAACTCGGCCACGCCCCGGTCGATCGCCGCGGACAGCGCGGCGCGGTCGCGGACGTCGGCGATCTCGGTGAAGGCGCGCTGTCCTTCCTTCTCGACGAGCCGGGCGGTTTCGTCAAGGTCCTCCGGGCGGGCCAACGGGTATTCGTTGGTTTCGATGTCCGCGCACAAGTCCACGGCGATGATGTCGGCGCCCTCGGCGGCCAGCATGCGGGCGTGCGAGCGGCCCTGCCCGCGAGCCGCCCCACTGACCACCGCCACCTTGCCCGTCACTCTGCCCATCGTCGGTCCTTTCGCAGCGAAGTTGGTAAAGCCGAACCACACTGGAGCTCAAGGATTTTCGCGCGACGATCGGACCGGCCTGCAGGGGCGCTGACCCGGCCATCGATTAGGACCGGACGAGCGTTCGACTCCATCGCTTCTCTTCCACGACGCTGCGTCATTGCAGTACAGGCTGACGAATACCTATAGTATCTATACTACCTAAAATAGAAAAGACACCGAAAAGAGTGGGCAAATGTCAGGCGTGCTCAGTGGGGTCCGGGTCGTCGAGCTGGCCTCCTGGACATACGTCCCCGCTGCCGGCGTCGCCCTGGCCGACTGGGGCGCCGAGGTCATCAAGGTGGAGAGCATCGTCGGCGATCCCGGTCGGGCGCTCGTGGTCGGAGGTTTCACCCGGCAAGCGGCGCGTGCCGATGCCGACTTCATCCTCGAGCTGAGCAACCGCGGAAAGCGGAGCATCGCACTGGATCTGAAGAGCGAGACCGGTCGGGAATTCTTCGGGCGACTGCTCGCCGCGGCCGACGTACTGCTCACCAACTGGCTTCCGGCAGCGCTGGAGCGGGCACGACTGACCG
>DAIODV010000115.1:0-9849 GCA_036746615.1 Mycobacterium sp. | reverse complement strand
GCGGACGGCGCGACAATATTGACGGTACAAGATGAGCCGCTACAACTTGCAACGATACGGCCTGTCGTGGCGCTGGCCAGAGATCGACTGCGTGCATCCCCTCGACGACGGTAATGCCGGGGTGCTGTACCGCTCGGTGGATGAGACCGCCGCAGGTCTCGGCCGCGACGGGTGGCGGTGGCGGCGTGCGTTTGGTTACCCGGCGGCCCGCTTCGACGTGCTCAGCGACGACATCATGCGGCCTCTGCTGCGATTCCCGCATCATCCGGTGATGCTGGCCCGGTTCGGTCTACCGACTGTGCTCCCCGGGTCGACGTTCGCCCGGTGGTTCCGCACCGACGAGGGACGGGCATTGTTCGGAGGCGTTGCAGCCCATGCCTTCCGGCCGCTGCATTATCCGATGACCACCGCGATCGGGATGGGTATCATCGCGGCCGGGCATCGGCACGGCTGGGCGGTGGCAGAGGGCGGATCGCAGTCGATCACCAACGCGATGGTGGCTCTGCTGAGCGATCTGGGCGGCAAGATCGAGACCGGCGTTCGGGTGAAGGCGGCGTCGCAGTTGCCACCCGCCGACGTCACGATGTTCGACCTGGCGCCGAGCGCAGTCGCCGAGATCTTGGGCGACCGTCTGCCGCGCCGAATTTCTCGTGCTTTCACCAAGTTCCGGCGCGGCCCGGGTGCGTTCAAAGTCGACTTCGCGGTCGAGGGCGCCGTGCCGTGGACAAACCCACACGCACACCGGGCCGGCACGGTGCACCTCGCCGGGAACTACTCCGAACTCGCCGCGACCGAGCGGGATATCCATGCGGGCCGGATGCCGCAGCGGCCGTTCGTGTTGGTCGGTCAGCAGTACCTGGTCGATCCGCAACGCTCAGTGGGTAATACGCATCCGCTGTGGACCTACGCGCACGTCCCGCACGGCTACACGGCCGACGCGACCGAGGCGATCATCGCCCAGATCGAGCGGTTCGCCCCAGGGTTCCGCGAACGCATCGTCGGGCTCAGGGCTCGTTCGACGTCGCAGATGGACGCGTACAACCTCAACTACGTCGGCGGCGACATCATGACCGGCGCCAAAGATATCCGTCAGCTCACATTCGGTCCACGAATCACGTTGTCGCCGTATACACTTGGCATCCCTGGCATGTACATCTGCTCGGCAGCCACTCCGCCTGGGCCCGGAGCACACGGCATGTGCGGCGCTAACGCCGCCGAACTCGCGCTCGCCCACCTGCAACGCATTGGCTGAGGCCCGCCAACAAGTCGGGTCAGTGGTGGTCGTCGTGCGCAGCCAGCGCTGCGATTCGGTCATAAAGTTCGGACCGGGTGAGCAGTCCCCGATGGCACAACACCTGTTCCAGTGCGGTGAGCCATCGCTGGTAATAGTCCCAATCTTCGGCAGGATGCGCCTGGTCTTGCCAGTGCTGGATTTCGGTGACGAGTTGTCGGCGAAACTCGCTCCAGCCAAACACTCCGGCATTCGAGAGGGCGACGGCGAGCGCGAACACCGTGCCTTCCCAGGGAGCTGAAAACGCCAGTTCGCCATTGATTCGGGGCGGTGCGTGCTCACCGTGCGCATCGAGTTGTTCCACGATTGCGTCTCGAGTCATGGTTGAGCAACCCCGACCATCGCATCGCGGGTGATGATGCTTACCAGGTCGTCGGCGGTCCAGTGTTGCGTGCGGGCGGGTCGGCGCGGCAGCACCAGGTAGCGGGTTTCCGCAGTGGAGTCCCAGACACGGATTTCGGTCGACTCACTTAGATGCAATCCGAATTCGGCGAGCACGGCGCGTGGTTCGATCACCACCCGAGCGCGGTACTCGGGAGACTTGTACCAGCTCGGCGGCAAGCCCAGGAGCGTCCACGGATAACAGGAGCAGAGCGTGCAGACGAGCACGTTGTGGATGTGGGCGGTGTTTTCTACGACGATGAGTTCGGTTGGGACTGTGATGCCGAGCTCTTCCAGCGCCGCGTTAGCGTCGGTCAGTAGGCGGGTTTTGTATTCGGGGTCGCACCAGGCTCGGGCTACGACTCGTGCCCCGTTGAGCGGCCCGAGGTCGTGTTCGATCAGCGACACAACGGCATCAATTGCTTCCGGGGTGACCAGTCCCTTTTCCAGGAGCAGCGATTCGATAGCGCGGGCACGCAGGGCGCTGTTGGGTTTATCGGGATTCATGCGACCACCAGATAGCTCTCCCAGAGCCCAAGCTGCACTGTGTGATTGGGCTCGGCGGTACTTCCCCACAGCTCATGGCTGTCGAAGCTCACGGTGTAGACGAATTGGGGGTTTTCGCCCATGTCATGTGCGTCGGTGTCAGGAAAGACGGCGGCGGAATGGATCCGGGTGATTTTGCCGCAACGGCCACGCACATAGCGGGGCAGTCTGGTGTGACCGCGAGGGTGAATGTTGCGCGCAATGACCGCATCTCCCACGACGAACTGTGGCGGATGGTCTACCTCGCGGCGGTTGGTCGGTTCACCACCTCGGTTTGGCGTTGGTGCGCTGGCTTGCCCGACCGTGCCGATGGGATGAGAGTCTCCCCCGGCGCCGCTACCGAATTGGTCAAGGCGATCGTGGATCTCGTCTGGCTGCAAGAGCCCGCGCTGAACCAGCGCGGCTTCCAGGCCGTCGAGGTGGCGCTCGAAGTAGCCGTCTTGGAGATACTGAAGCGGCGGCAGGCTCTCGATGGCGTAGCGCAAGACGCCACCGCCACCGAGGTGTCCACCCGCCAGCAAGACCATGGTCATGGCTTCGACGCGCCCTTCCCACGGCGCTTGAAAAACCGACTCGTTCTGCGCGCGCGGAACAGGTCCGAAGGACTGCATCCCGCCCAGATCATGTTCGCCGTTCATGCGGCCACTCCCGCGATCGCCGGACGTATGTCTACATGTGTAGATCTACCGTAGTTCGCCGGCGCAGGATTGTCTACAGGTGTAGACACCTTTGTTGGAGCCACGGCAGAACGGGCCATGCTCACCAAACCGCGACAGGACGGTTGCGGATGTCCTCGAAAGTGGGTGTGCACGAGCCACTTTCGCGGGCAGTTAGAGCAGCGTTGCTTGTTCGGGCTGCGGGTCGGCCGGCTCGAGTAGCTCGGGCCCGTTGTTGCGCACGCTGTTGACCAGTGTCGAGATCTCACGCATCTCGATGCCGTGCACGTCCGGCGGGGACGCCAGTAGTTCGAGGTCGGCGGGGGCGTCTGGGTCCAGCCAGCGGTCCCAATCGCGCTCGCACACGATCAGCGGCATGCGGTCGTGGATTTCGCCGAGCGCACCGACCGCATCGGTGGTGATGATCGTGCAGCTCAGCAGCGGGGAGGCGTCCTTGGCCGGCTTCCACACCGACCACAGGCCCGCGGCGAACAGCATCTCGCCGTCGGCGCGGTGCAAGTAGAACGGCGTCTTACGGGCCTTCTTGCCGTCAGCGGCGGGGTTGGCGCGCCATTCGTAGTAGCCGTCCATCGGCACCAGGCAGCGCTTGGATTTAGCGCTCGCGCGAAACGCCGGCGAGGTGGTGACCTTATCCGCACGCGCGTTGATTAGCTGCGGACCCTTGGACTCCGGCGCACCGTCAGATCCCGCCTTGGCCCACGGCGGCACCAGCCCCCAGCGCATCAGCCGCACCCGCCGAGTGGGTTCGTCGTCGGGTTCGTCATGCCGACGCACCACGGTGGTGATGGTCGTGGTGGGCGCGACGTTGTAGTTCGGGGCCGCCGATTCCGACGCACGCGCCTCGTTGATCGCCTGGATCTTTTGGGCCAGCGCGGCCGGATCTGTCGTAACTGCGAATCGTCCACACATAACTCCATAGTGCCGGTAGGCAAGAATGGAGCACGTGAACACCTGGCCCGCCCCGCACGCGCAGCGGCCGGTGTGCGCCACGGTGACGGTGCCGGGCTCGAAATCCCAGACCAATCGGGCTCTAGTGCTCGCGGCGCTGGCCGCCGCGAGCGGCGGGGTTTCGACGATCAGCGGTGCGCTGCGCAGCCGCGACACCGACCTGATGATCGGCGCGCTAGAGGCGTTGGGCCTGCAGGTCGAAGGGCCGGCCGCTGAGCTGACGGTCAGCGGGAAGATCGCCCCGGCCGCCGATGCCCGGATCGACTGTGGGCTGGCCGGCACGGTGTTGCGTTTCGTGCCGCCGCTGGCGGCATTGGGAGCCGTGGCGGTGACCTTCGACGGTGACGAGCAGGCCCGGGTCAGGCCGATCGCCCCGCTGCTCGACGCGCTGCGCGGCCTCGGTGTCGACATCGACGGCGACGGGTTGCCGTTTCGTGTGCGCGGTGCCGGATCGGTGACCGGTGGGACGGTGAAGATTGACGCCTCGGCGTCATCGCAGTTCGTCTCCGGCCTATTGCTGTCCGGCCCGTCGTTCACCGAGGGCCTCACGGTGCAGCACGTCGGTCCCCCACTGCCGTCAGCGCCGCACGTCGCGATGACGGTGGCGATGCTGCGGCAAGCCGACGTCGGGGTCGACGACGCCACGCCCAACCGTTGGCAGGTGCGCCCGGGCGTAGTCGCAGCCCGGCGCTGGAACATCGAACCGGACCTGTCCAACGCTGTCCCGTTCATCGCGGCGGCCGTCGTCAGCGCGGGGACGGTGCGCATCACTGGCTGGCCGGCGCAGAGCATCCAACCCGCCGACGCGATTCTGAGCATTCTGCAGCAGCTGAAATCTGTTGTTACGCAGTCTGATTCGTACCTCGAGGTGCAGGGTCCGCCATCCTACGGCGGCTTCGACGTAAACCTGCGCGACGTCGGCGAGCTCACCCCGTCGGTGGCGGTGCTCGCCGCATTGGCCGCCCCGGGTTCGGTGTCACGGCTGTCCGGCATCGCGCATCTGCGCGGCCACGAAACCGACCGCTTGGCGGCACTCCGCACCGAGATCAACCGGCTGGGCGGCAATTGCTCGGAAACCGCCGACGGCCTGGAGATCACCGCAACGCCACTGCGGCCCGGGATTTGGCAGTCGTACGCCGATCACCGGATGGCGACGGCCGGCGCGATCGTCGGGCTACGAGTCGCCGGCGTCGAGGTCGACGACATCGCCACCACCGCCAAGACGCTGCCCGATTTTCCGCGGCTGTGGACGGACATGATCGGGAAGTCCAGCGGTTGAGGCCGGGCGACTACGACGAGTCCGACGTCAAGATCCGCTCGGGACGGGGTTCGCGACCGCGGACCAAGACCCGGCCCGAGCACGCCGACGCAAAACCGGCCATGGTGGTCAGTGTCGACCGCGGTCGCTGGGGATGTGTGCTCGACGGCGACCCCGACCGCAGGGTCACCGCGATGCGCGCACGCGAATTGGGCCGCACACCGATCGTCGTCGGTGACGACGTCGACGTGGTCGGCGACCTTTCGGGCCGGCCGGATACCTTGGCCCGCATCGTGCGGCGCGGTCCGCGACGAACGGTGTTGCGGCGCACCGCCGATGACACCGATCCCACCGAGCGGGTCGTGGTCGCCAACGCTGATCAGCTGTTGATCGTGGTAGCCCTGGCCGACCCGCCGCCGCGCACGGGCCTGGTTGATCGGACGCTGATCGCGGCTTATGCCGGTGGGCTGGAACCGATCCTGTGCCTGACCAAGACCGACCTCGCGCCCGCCGAGCCGTTCGCCGAGCAGTTCGCCGACCTCGAGCTCACGGTCGTCAGCGCGGGCCGCGATGACCCGCTGGATGCCGTGGCTCCGCTGCTGGTCGAGAAAATCACGGTGCTGCTTGGTCATTCCGGCGTGGGCAAGTCGACGTTGGTGAATCGTCTTGTGCCGGAAGCGGATCGAGCGGTCGGCGAGGTCACCGATATCGGCCGGGGCCGGCACACCTCCACGCAGTCGGTGGCGCTGCCGTTCAATGGCAGCGGGTGGGTGATCGATACCCCGGGGATCCGCTCGTTCGGGCTGGCCCATATCCAGCCTGACGACGTGATAGCCGCGTTTTCCGATCTTGCCGAAGCCATCGAGGAATGCCCCCGCGGCTGCGGGCACATGGGCCCGCCCGCCGACCCCGAATGCGCGCTCGACACTTTGACCGGCCCCGCCGCTCGTCGCGTCGCCGCCGCACGGCGGCTGCTGGCCGCGCTGCGGGAAAGTTAGTCCGCGCGTTGCGGAGTCAGCCCTCGTGGTGGCTCCACGAGCGCAGTTGCTCGGCGATCTTGTCGAGATCGGGCAACGCACCGGTAGCTACCTGAATGACGAATTCGAAGCGGTCATCTTCAGGGGCGCTTATCCACTGATCATTGATGGCGAGGAAGGTACGACAGGCTGTCCACGCCAGTCGCTTGTTTCCGTCCACCAGGGCGTGGTTGCGCGCCAAGGAGTGCAGCAGCGCGGCGGCTTTGAGGTGCAAACCCGGATAGGCATCGTGCCCGAACACCGAGGCGCGGGGACGCGCCAGTGCGGATTCCAGCAAGCCGTAATCCCCGACTGTGACGCCGGGGCCGACGGCTTCGCGAGCAATGTCGAGCAGGTCGTCGAGATCGAGGTACTCGGTCACGAGTCTTTAAGACGCTTCAGGACCCCGGCCTCCTCGCGCACGACGCGCTCTAGCGCCGCGGCAACCTTGGCCTTGTGCGTGCGCCGTGCGATGTACTCATCGATCGCTGACAGCGCCACCGCCTGCATTGACCGCCCCTCGGCAGCCGCCTGCCGGCGCAGCGCTTCCGCCTGCTCTGCACTGGTACGCAAGGTCATTCCCACGAACGCATGATACCAGATTGATACCACCCAGTCGGCACATGCTGCAGCCATGACCTTAGCTTTCGGCCTGCGACCGAATCTGTTCGAGGTTGGCCGTCATGTTCTTCTGCCATTCGGACAGGCGCCGGGACACGATCCTGGCCTCCTTCTCCGGCTGCGCGACGATCGCCGGGGTAAGCCCCGACGGTCCTGGGCCCATCCGAGCCCACTGCCGCACCAGCACACCGTCGCTGGCTGGCTCGACCTCGAATCCCCACCTGGCACCGACACCTTCGGAGCCTGTGACGTCATAGACCCAACGCCGCTCGGGTTCGACTTCGACGACTTCGCAGACGGTCGCCCAGTCGCCGAACGCCTCATGGGTGTTGCGGCCGCGGAACCGCGCACCGACTTCGACCGCGTCGGCGCCATCAAGCCACTCGACGGCCTGCAATTCGGATGAACAGCGCGCGGGCAAGTTGATGTCGGTCACCAGCTTCCACGCGGTAGCGACGTCACACCGAACGCGCTGCGTCACTTCGACTGTGGGCTGATCGCGATAACGCACCCTTGTAGCATGCCAGCAATGAAAGTCGGCGCGATGATCGAACCCCGCTTACCCGGCGCGGCGGAGTTCGCAGTCGCCGCCGAGCAGATCGGTGTGACGTCGTTGTGGGTGCCCGAAGTCTGGGGCTACGACGCGCTGACCGGGCTTGCCTACCTGGCCGCCAAGACGTCGTCGGTCAAACTCGGAACATTTGTCGTGCAGTTGGGTTCACGCAGCCCGGCGATGCTGGCGACGTCGGCGCTGAGCCTTCAGGAGCTTTCCGGGGGCCGCTTCATTCTGGGCGTCGGCACCTCGGGGCCACGGGTCATGGAGGGCTGGCACGGGGTCCGGTTTCGAAAACCCGTGCAGACCACCCGCGAGACCATCGAGATCATCCGCACGGTCAGCCGCGGCGAGCGACTTGAACACGCTGGCGAGATCTACCCGCTGCCACTGCCGGACAGTCGCGGCGCCGCACTAAAGCCGCTGGTGCGACCCAATCATGTCCCGGTGTACGTGGCTGCGATGGGCCCGCAGAACCTGCGACTGACCGGCGAGGCGGCCGACGGGTGGCTGGGCAACGCCTTCATTCCCGAGGCCGCCGAGGTGTTCTTCGGCCCGTTGGCCGAAGGCGCGCAGCGGGCCGGCCGCACGCTCGACCAACTCGACCTGGTCGCACCCGTCGCCGTCGAGTTCCACGACAATCAAGCCGACGCCGACGCCGCCGCGCGCCGCCACGCCGACGGCTACGCGTTCACGATCGGCGCCATGGGCACCAGCGGTGCTGGCGGCCAGAATTTCTACAACGACGCGTTCACCCGCCTGGGTTACGGCGCCGAAGTCCACACCGTCGCGCAGCTGTGGAAAGCGGGCAAACACGACGAGGCCCGCAGTTCCGTGCCGCTCGACCTCGGGCGCCTGACGAACCTGCTCGGCACGTCCGACGCCATTGCCGAGCGGGTGAATGGCTATCGGGCAGCGGGCATTACGACGCTGTTGGCGAAACTCGAAGGCGACTACGAGCAGCAATTGGCGGTACTGCAGCGGCTGGTCACCATCGCTGATGCTGCGTGATCACCAGTGCAGCATCGGAAATGGGTGCAGCGGGTGGCGTGCGGCATAACGCGTCAAACCGTTGGCAAGGAAGGCGTGGAAGCCGCGGTACGGCAACTGGGCGACGACGGCGTGCACGTCCGACCACCCGATGTGGCCGCGTAGCAGTCCACGGCTGACGTCGACGAGGTCAGCCTTGCGGAAGGTTTCGGTCAGCGGGTCGCTTACTGGCCGCAGCCGGTGGTGGTCGGTGATCAACCGCTGCAGGTGATCAATTTCGGTGATTCCGAATTCCTTGGCATGGGCCGAAGCCAGCTCGGCAGACGGCGTGAGGTAGTCGAACGTGCCCGCGGTCCAAATGCCCAAATCGTGTGCTACCCATGCGAGTACAGCGAAATCCGGCAGCTGCGTGCCGAGCAGCAGTTGGTGATAGTTGAGACAGCGGTAAACGTGATTGCCGTAGGCGGACATATCGCCGCCCAACGCATCGCGATACCGCTCCAGCACAGCATCGACGACCGGATGAGTGGTAACGACGTCCACGCGCTGAGAGTTTAAACGCCGCTACGCGGCGCGGGCGTTCCGCCCAGCCTTTTGTGCCCTGCTGCGACGCCAGCCCCGCACGGTGGCGATAGCTGTCTTCAGGCCACGGCGACGTCCGGTGGACGGGTCGGTGCCCGCGAAATCCGGACCCAGCGGGGTGAACATCGATTCGCTGCGGGTCTCCGGTGCGTTGTCGGCGGTATCGCGCAAGTACTTGTCCGGCAGCGACAGCTTGGCGATGGTCCGCCACGTCTTGCCGTACTGCACCAGGAAAGAGCCTGTGGTGTAAGGCAAGTCGTACTTGTCGCAGAGCTCGCGCACCCGCACCCTGATCTCGGGGTAGCGGTTGCTCGGCAGGTCCGGGAAGAGGTGGTGTTCGATCTGGTGGGACAGGCTGCCGCTCATGAATCGCATTGCCGGGCCGGCGTTGAAGTTGGCACTGCCCAGCATCTGGCGCAGGTACCACTGCCCCTTGGTCTCGCCGATCATGTCGGTCTTGGTGAATTTCTCTGCGCCATCAGGGAAATGGCCGCAGAAGATCACCGCGTTGGCCCACAGGTTGCGGATCACATTGGCGACCGCGTTGGCTTTCAACGTGGACATGAAGGTCGCGCCGGGCGACAGCGCGGTCACCGCCGGGAATGCGACGTAGTCCTTGAACACCTGGCGACCGGACTTGGCCAAAAACTCGTCGATCCGCTCCCGGGCCTCTTCGTTGTCCATCCGCTTCTTGACGATCTTGCCGATCTCGACATGCTGCAGCCCAACGCCCCATTCGAAACCGAGCGCGAGCAGCGTGTTGAAGACCAGGTTGAACAGGTTGAAGCGTTTCCAGGGCACGTCTCTGGTCACGCGCAGCAGGCCGTAGCCGACGTCGTCGTCCATCCCGAGGATGTTGGTGTATTTGTGGTGCACGAAGTTGTGGGTGTAGCGCCAGTGCTTGGAGGCCCCGCTCATGTCCCACTCCCATGTCGAGGAGTGAATCTCGGGGTCGTTCATCCAGTCCCACTGGCCGTGCATGACGT
>DAIODV010000114.1:310-9872 GCA_036746615.1 Mycobacterium sp. | reverse complement strand
ACCGGGTCACCGGGGTGCGGATCGGCGTCGCCACATCCGGCTGGGCTGCTGGGTTGGCGGACGGTTGTGGGCTGATGCGCAGGACGTCGTTGACCAGGTAGTCGGCCACGTCGGTGATTCGTGGATAGTCCATCGCCAGCGTCGCTGGCAGCTCCTTGCCCACCGCACGCTCGAGCCGAGTCCGAAGTTCCACGGCCAGCAGCGAATCCATCCCGAGGTCGAAGAATCCGGCCTCTTCGCGGATCTCGGCCGCGTCGATGCGTGTCACCTCCGCGACGGCGTCGCGCAGATAGTCGACGACAAGTTTCTTCCGCTGCTGCACTGGCGCGACGGTGAGCTGCTCGACTAGCGGGGTTGTCCCGGATGACGCTGGCGCCGAGACCGACTCGGGCACCTCACGCTGCAGCTGGGTCAAAAATGCCCGCTTGCCCGCCAGCTGGTAGAGCGGCAGGAAACGGGCCCAGTCGATGCGGGCAACAATCCCGTGTGCTGCGCCCTGTCCCGACGACGCCACCATGAGCTCGGACATCCCGGCAAGCGCGTCAGCGGGCGACATCGCCCGGACCCCGCGCTCCTCCAGGCGCGCACGAGCCTCCCCGTCGACCATGCCCGCCGACCACGGACCGAAGTTGACGCTGATCCCGGGAACGCCTTGCTCACGCTGCCGGCAGGCCAACCCGTCGAGGAAGGCATTGGCCGCGCTGTAAGCGGTCTGGCCGAAGCTGCCCCACACTGCGGAGATCGAGGAGGTGCTTAGGAAGAAGTCGAGCTGCATGTCCGCGGTTGCTTCGCTCAAATGCCAAGCACCCCAGACTTTCCCGGCGAATACGCGATCGACTTCGGCGTCGTCCAACGTTTGCAGCGGGGTGACACCGATCTCGCCTGCGGCGTGCACGATGCCGGCCAACGGCGGCAGTTCGGCCTGCACAGTGGCAAGGAGGCGTGCCACGTCGTGCGGGTTGGCGACATCTCTGGCGATAACCCGAACTTCGCAGCCGTGCTGTTCGCGCAGTGTGTCGATGCGTTGTTGCGTGGCGTCGCTCGGTGAGCGCCGGCTGGTCAGTACCAGATGCCGGGCACCATGCGCGGCCAGATATCCGGCGATTTCCAATCCGATCGCGCCCAGCCCGCCGGTCACCAGATATGTTGCGTCACCGCGTAATGCCAGCGGGGTCGCTAGCGGCTGCCCGGTCCGTCGAGTCAGCCGGGGAACATAGACGGCCTGATCTCGAATCGCGATTTGGTCTTCGCCACGCGGCGCCGACACCAGCTGGTCGATCAACCGAGACCACTCATCAGCACTGCTGGATGGTAAATCTGCCAGTCCGCCCCACAGTCGAGGATGCTCGAGCGCGGCCGCGCGACCGAAGCCCCACAGGCTGGACTGCACCGGTGAAACGTTGTCCGCGCTGGTGACCCGTTGTGCGCCACGGGTTATCAGCCAGATCGGTGTGCGGAGTTCGGCGGCAGCCGCGGCGCGGAAGAGTCGGCGGGTGCCGCTCAGCACGCGGATTTGCATGCGCTCCAGCGATCGCGTCGATGCAGTGGCCAGGTCGAGGGCTGCGAGATGCACGATACGCAGCGTCGGTTCGTCTGCTGCCGCGGCGCGCAACTCAACCTCGAGCTGTTCCTCGCCCGCGTCGGAGACCGGCAACCCGAGAATCCGGTGCTGGTGCCCACGCTCGGTCAGCACGTCGGCTAGTGGCTGCACGGCGTCGGCGTCATCGCTGATGAGCAGCCATGAAGAGGCCTCGCCCGCGCCCGACACCTTAGCGGATTTCTCCCACCGAATCTCGTAGCGAGAGTCGGTAATAGATTGCGCTTTGCGCTGTTGGTTATGTTGTGCAGCAAGCTGTTTCAGCAGATCGACGGCCTGCTGGTTGCCGCTGGCGCCGTCGAGCAGCGCAGCCAGTTCTTCGATCTGACCGTCCTCCAGAAGACGGACGGTCTCGGTACGCATGGCATTGGTCTCGTCGAAGGCCTGCGCGGGCCGTTGGCTCTGCTCGCGGAACCAGTACTGGCGATGCTGGAACGGATAGGTCGGCAGGTCGAGCTTGCGTGCCGGTCCGCTCAGAGCACTGAAGTCGGGCACATGGCCGACGACGTAAGCGTTCGCAAGGGCTTCGGTGATCTGGCGGTGGTCGGCGGTGTTTCGGCGCAGCGACGCGATCGCGCGCGGTGCAGTGGCCGGGTCAGGCCACGCGCGCAAGGCCGCGGCGGTGAGTATCGGTTGCGGGCCGACCTCGAGAAGTACCTTGCAGCCCAGATCAGCAAGGGTGCGCACACTTTTCGCGAACTCAACGGGCTGCCGCGCATGACGGCGCCAGTACGCGCTGTCCAGCTTCGCAGTTCTGCCAAGCGCCGCGCCCGTGCGGTTGCACACCAATGTCCGTTGTGGCGAACCGAACTCGAACCGGTCCGCATACGACTCGAACTCGTCGAGGACGGGGTCCAGCAATGCCGAGTGGAACGCGTGGCTGGTCTCTAGCCAGTCGCACCGCACACCATCGGCTTCCAACCGGGCTACCGCCTGCTCCAGATCCTGCGCGGGCCCCGACAGAACGGTATTGGCTCCGTTGTAAGCAGCAACCGACAGGCTGGGGAACTCGTCGGTGAGACTTTCCACTCGCTCAGCGGCGGCGAAGATCGCGGCCATCCGACCACCGGGGGGCAAACTGCCGAACAGACGGCCGCGCTCAGCCAGCAGCAAGGCCCCGTCCTCGAGGCTGAAAACGCCCGCCACGCAAGCTGCCGTGTATTGGCCGACGCTGTGGCCGATCACCACGTCGGGTTCGAAGCCCCACGACTGCCAGAGGTGGGCCAAGCCCATCTCCACTGCGAACAACGCGGGCTGGGCATACGCCGTTTGCCGCAAGGTGTCGTCACCGTCGGGATCGAAAATGACGTCCAGCAGCGGTCTTTCGAGCACATCGGCGATCGCCTCCGCAGACCGGGTCATCGTCGCGGCGAACACCGGCTCGGTGTCGAACAACTCCCACGCCATGCCGGCGAACTGGCTGCCCTGACCCGGGAACAACCACGCGGTCCTCGGCTTGTCGGAGCAGTCACCGCGCACCAAGCCCGTTGCCGGACGGTCCTCGGCCAGCGCGCGAAGCGAGTCACGCGCGGATTCTGTTGAATTCACAATCAACGCGGCCCGGTGCTCGAAGTGCGATCGCCCCGCTCCGGCGGTCAGACACACATCGGCCAACGACGCGTCGGGATGGGCGGCTAGCCAGCTGCCGTAGTCCTCGGCGAGCTCCACCAGGGCAGCCGGGCTGCGTGCCGATAGCGGCAAGAGGGAAAAGCGCCGCTCGTCGGAAGGCGCCGAAATATCCTGACCTACCTCCTCGGGTGCTTCCTGGACGATGACGTGCGCGTTGGTTCCGGAGAAGCCGAACGAACTGACCCCGGCAATGCGGGGCCGGCCATCGCGTGCCCAGGGGCGGGCCTCGTCGACCACCTGCACCGCAAGCCGGTCCCATGGAATGTGCGGCGAGGGCTTGCGGAAGTTCAGGTGCTTCGGCAAGACCTCATTCTCGAGCGAAAGGATGACCTTGATCAGGCCTGCGATTCCCGCGGCTGCTTCCAGATGCCCGATGTTCGTTTTCACCGATCCGATCAGCAGCGGCGAGTCGGCGTCGCGCCCGTTGCCGAGCACCGCACCGGCGGCTTGGACTTCGATCGGATCACCCAGTGACGTACCGGTCCCGTGCGCTTCCAGGTATCCGACGTCGCCGGGTGCGACGCCGGCGCACTCCAGTGCCTCGGCGATCACGCGTTGCTGGGCGACACCGTTGGGCACCGTCAAGCCGCCCGATGCGCCGTCTTGGTTGATCGCGCTGCCGCGGATCACGGCCCGAATTCGGTCGCCGTCGCGAATCGCGTCCTCGAGGCGTTTGACGACGATGACACCGCAGCCCTCGCCGCGCACATAACCGTCGGCGGCCGCGTCGAAGGTCTTGCACCGGCCGTCCGGGGCCAGCATGTGCGCGTGGGAGAAGGTCATCGCGGTCTTCGCGCTCAGCATGACGTTCACCCCGCCGGCGAGCGCGAGGTCACATTCCCCGAAGCGCAGCGCCTGGCAGGCCTGATGCACCGCCACCAGCGACGAGCTGCATGCGGTATCGACGCTGACCGCCGGGCCCTGCAGCCCGAGCCCGTAACTGATCCGGCCCGCTCCTGCCGCCGACGATGTCCCGATCGCTACGTACGCCTCGATCTCGGAGTAGCTCAGCTGTTCAGAGATCAACCCGAGGTAGTCATGGGTGCCCAGACCCATGAACACGCCGCTCTTGGTGTTGGCCAACGCCGATGGCGCGGTGCCGGAATGCTCCACCGCCCGCCACGCCGTCTCCAGCAACAGCCGGTGCTGCGGGTCGATCAACATGGTCTCCCGTTTCGACAGCCCGAAGAAGGGCGCGTCGAAGCCCGCTACGTCGTCGATGAACCCTGCTCGACGGGTGACGATCTTGCCGGGCGCATCGGGATCCGGGTCGAAGAACTCCTCGACATCCCACCGATCCTGGGGCACCTCGGATACCGCATCCACCCCTTGCTGCAGCACATCCCAGAACTCGTCTGCATCGGCAGCACCCGGAACACGCACCGCGTAGCCGACTACCGCAAAACCCCCACCTGTCCCTTGTGAAGTCCCCTGTGCTTCACGCGCCCCTATTGGTGTCTCGATGGTCAAGGGGTTGTCCTCTCTGCGGTTGGCGTTTGCATTTGGCCGTCGGGTGCCAGGGCTCTGGTAGCCGGGAACCCATAGGCACGGGGTCGGATTGGGTATGTCGGCATGTCGCGCGGCCGGTCCGGTCTAGGCGCGGTCGCTTCGCCTCAGGCCACCTCTCTCCAAGGCGCTTAATCAACATGAGTAGAACAAGTTCTAGACCCTACTGGAGGGCACCTGCGTTGATCCAGAGTTTCGGTGAAAAGATCCGGATACCGGATGCGCCGATCAGCCCACGCGTCGCAGGCGGGCGAACTCTTCCAGCAGGTCGGCGGCGGCCGCCGCACTCTTGGCGGGCTCACTGATGCGGGTGGCGAGCTCGCGGGCACGCGCGACGTAGTCAGGGGCCAGAATCCGGCGCAGATCCGCGACGAGCGATTCCTCGGTAGCGGTGGAAAACCGCCGGGCAGTGCCCACCTTCAGCCGTTTGACCGCCGCTCCGTAGACCGCGTGAACGAGGTCCCAAAACAGGATCACCTGGGGGACTCCCGCCCGCATGGCAAGGGGTGTGGTGCTCGAGCCGCCGTGGTGCACGAGCGCGCGACAGGCGGGAAAGACGGTCGTGAAATTCACCGCGCCGACCACCTTGACGTGCTCGAAATGGGGGACGTTGGTGTAGTCGCTCCCGGCGGCGCCAACCAGCGCCCGTTCGCCCAGCCGCGCGCAGGCCGCGGCAATCATCGCGATGGTGTCGGCCGGGGATTCGACCGGGATGCTGCCGAATCCGAAGTAGATCGGTGGTGTTCCGGCGGCAATCCACGATGCGACCTCGGCATCGGCCTCGGTCGCCAACCCGAGCGTCAGCGTCCCGACAAAGGGTCGTTGGCGATCCCAGTTCGACCACTCGGCTGCCAGTCCGGGAAAGCACGCTTCGTCGTAGGCCTGTATTTCCAACGACCCGTGTTCGGTAATCCGTCGCGACGGCGAGCATGTCGCCTTCGGCAATCCGAGTTCACGGCGCTGGGCGTCCTCGGCCTTCTTGGTCCCACGCCACGTCAACCACCAGAACGCCCGCACCGCCGAGCGCGCCACGGGCGCCGGCACGAATCGCAGGGTCTGGCCGTTGGGCCGCAGCGGGAAGTAATGCAACGTGGCCAAGGGGATGCCGTAGTACTCCGCGACGTTCGCGGCGGCATCCTCGAAATTGATCCCGGTGAAAATCGCGTCGGCCCCGTCCGCCAGCGACAGCAGCGTCGTGCTCATCTCCTGCCAACCCCGGAGCAGGGGACCGGCAATCGCCATCCGCGACCTCATAAGGGTCCGGATCCTCCAGGGCCGGCTGAAGAAGGACGTCCAGAAATCGCGGTGCGAGTCCAGAATGGACCGCGCCTCAGGGCCGAAGCCGACCGCGGCAACCCCTGCCGTCTCGACGAAGCCGACCAGGTCGGGTGGGACGGCCATGCACACGTCGTGGCCGCGGCGAACCAGCTCAGCACCGACCGCGAGGTTCGGCTCGACATCGCCGCGACTGCCCCAGCTCGCCAACACGAATTTCATCGCGAGTCGTCACCTTGGTGGCCGTGAAGCGTGCCCAGGCCGGTGATCTCCAGGCTCACCGATTTTCGTTCTCCGGCAGCGCCGAGGATGAAGAGGATGTCTTCGATCGGCGCGCCCAACCAGAATCGCCAAAACCGCTTGTCGAAAAATGCCCATGCGAAGAATCCGTTGGATCCCCCGCAGTACACCGCGATCAAGGTCAGGTAATACACCAGGCGCTTCCAGCGCGAAGCGACCATCTCGGCGTTCATCTCACCGATCTCGAGGCCCCAAGCCCGGTAACGCCATTGCAGTTCGTAGCGGCTCTGGAATTCATAGAAGGCGCGCATTTCGCCGTTAGTGACCAGATATTCGTCAAAGACGAGGATCGATCCCTCGACGAAATGATCCTTGCAGGTTTCCAGCGCATGCAAGCAGCTCTCATAGGTATCCAAATCCATGTGGAAAAGCGTGATCGGAGCGCTCGGTCGATCGGCAAGGAACGGGGCCAACGTGTCGTAGGTGCTCCCCTTCACAAACTGCACCCTGCGGCCCAGCGCAGCAGGCAGGCCGTCATGCAAGCTGGCTCCGGTGTCGCGCATCAAACGCTGTGCGAGCGGATCGGATAGGGAAAAGGTTCCTCGTTTGAGGAGCATGTGGTCATCGATTTGCCAGTCTTCGACAAGGCCTTCAAAGGTATCGAAGCCGTACACCGTGCGGTTTGTAGCGTCGGATATGAGCCTTGTCGAAGACTGGCAAATCGATGACCACATGCTCCTCAAACCCCCCAGCCGATATAGACGCCAAGATCGAGCAGTAGTTCATCAGGGCCGGCATGTGTCAGAAGCGATGCTTCCCGCAAAAGCGTGTGGCCACCAACCCTGCACCGGCGCAGGTCGGAAAGTGTCCGTGCGACAAATGTGCGATATGCGTCGTCATAAACCCTGATGTCGCGCGCATACAAGTTTGGGATGTAGCGGCCGCGACCTGGATAGACAAGGCGCGCAGCGAGGACCACGAGCAGAAGCACGCCGATCGCCACCAACAAAACCGGCACGAAGAAACATACCGTGGCCACGGCGAACCCGATACCAATGAGGATCGCTTTCCATAGCCGATGAAGGTTCGTCCGGTCCACGGCCCGGGTGTCGACTACGACCACGCGTTCATCTCCAGATTCTCGGCAAACCTGAGCCGCAGAGCCAAAAGCTCTCGAGCGGAGAACATACCAACCTGTTGTACAGGTGTGTGATAATCCTCCGGATCCGAAGAACGCTTCCCCTCCCGAGTAGGTGACCGTGCACGACACCGGCAGCATCAGCCCTACTGAAGAAGTGCAGGGTCGGCGCTCGCAGCAGACACGGTTTCGCCCGGACATCGAGGGCTTGCGGGCTGTCGCGGTGTTGGCCGTCGTGCTATTTCACGCCGACGTGCCGGGTATCGGCGGCGGGTTCGTCGGCGTCGACGTGTTCTTCGTGATCTCGGGCTTCCTGATCACCGGGCTGCTCTGGCGCGAAGCAAACACCACCGGCGGCGTGCGGCTGTCTCGCTTCTACGGGGCACGCGCCCGCCGCCTGCTGCCGGCATCGGCCACGGTCGGCGTGGTCACCATGATCGCCTCGGCTGCGCTGCTACCTCCGCTGCAAGTGCCGGGCGTCATGAGAGACGGCATCACCAGCGCGCTGTACGTCGGCAACAACTGGTTCATTCTGCGAGGCGTCGACTACTTCGCCAGCCACAAGCCGCCGTCGCCGTTTCAGCATTACTGGTCACTAGGTGTCGAGGAGCAGTTCTATCTGGTGTGGCCGGCGTTGATCCTCGGCACGGCCTGGTTGATCCGGCGTGCTCGGCGGCGCACCAGAACCGAGGCCACCGCCGCGCAGCGCCCGTATCTGGTGATACTTGCGGTGGTCGCGGCGGTGTCGTTCGCGCTATCGGTCGCGGTTACGTACTGGGAGCCTGCGGTGGCGTTCTTTTCGCTGCCGACCCGCGCCTGGCAGCTTGCCGCAGGCGGCCTGGTGGCGCTGACCGTCGGCCGGTGGCGGCGGATGACGCCTCGCGGCGCCGCGATCACCGGATGGGCCGGGCTGCTCTTGATCCTTGTCGCCTGTTCCCGGCTGAGCGCGAACACGCCATACCCGGGTATCGCCGCGGTATTGCCGGTGCTGGGCGCGGTGCTCGTGATCGGCGCGGGATGTGCGGCGCCGGTGCAGGGATGCGGCCGCGTGCTGGCAGTGTCGTCGATGCGTGCGATCGGCCGAGTGTCGTATTCCTGGTATCTGTGGCACTGGCCGGTGCTGCTGCTGGCACCGGTGTTGCTGGGGCACTCGCTGGGGCTGGTCGGCAGGGTGGTTGCGGCGCTGATTTCCGGCGGGCTCGCGGTACTCACGTTGCGGTTCATCGAGAACCCGTTGCGGTTCGCCGCCCCCTTGCGCCGATCTGCGTTGCGCAGTCTTGCGGTGGGCGGGGTCGCCACGGCGGTCGCGGTGTTCGTGGGTGAGGCGCTGCTGGTCGTGGTTCCCACACCGGTCGGGCACGGCGCGCCGACGACGGCGATGACGCTCACTGCGGCGCCGGTGCCCGCGGGCTCTGAAATCGGTGCCTACAACGTGGCGGTGCAGAACGTCTCCACGCAGGTTCAGGCCGCGATCGCGGCCTCGGCAAACTTGAAAGCCGTCCCGTCGAACATGACCCCGCAGTTTGCGGAAGTGGACGCCGAGCAGGACGCCTATCTGGGCAGCGGCTGCCTGCTCTCGCCGCTGCAAGGCGGACAGCCGGAGTGTGTGACGGGCGATACCGCGTCGACGACGACGGTAGCTGTGGTTGGCGACTCGCATGCCGCGATGTGGAATCCGGCTTTCGAGCGCCTTGCCGAGCAGCGGCACTGGCGGCTGGAGACTCTGGCCAAGGCGGCCTGCCCATTGATGGGCTTGCCCACCAGCAACCCGTTCCGTCCGATGGTGGAACTGTTTGAACACTGCGAGCAGTGGCGGGCTCAGATCATCGCCCGACTAGCCGCCGAGCATCCGCGGCTGGTCGTGGTGAGCATGTGGCGCGGGTACGGCGCCGACGAATTGCTCACTGGTTTCAGGTCATACGACCCGGCGTGGATCGACAGCCTGGCCCGCCTGGTGCAGCAGTTGCGCGGCACCGGGGCGAAGGTGCTGGTGCTCGGCCCGGTTCCGGGTCCGCACTTTGAGGTGCCGATCTGCCTGTCCAGCCACCTCGACAACGTGGCCGCCTGCACGCCTCGGCGGTCGACGGCGGTGAACCCAGCCGGCATCGCGGCTGAGTCCGCCGCCACCGAAGCCGGCGGCGGCCAATACGCCAATCTCACCGAGCTGTTCTGCACCA
>DAIODV010000114.1:0-300 GCA_036746615.1 Mycobacterium sp. | reverse complement strand
CCAGCAGTGGCACACTGCCGGCCGGCGGCGGTAGGGCGGAGGCATCGGCGGTGATCTGGCGGGCCGGGTCCGGGGTGTTGAACAAGATGCTGGCCGCCATGCCCGACAGGGCGATGACACCACCGAAGCCGGCGGCGGCCAATACGCCGATCTCACCGAGCTGTTCTGCACCACGGACCGCTGCCCGGTCATCCTCGGCAACACCCTGGTCTATGTCGACGACAGCCACCTGACGTTCGAGTACTCCCGGCTGTGGGCGCCGGTCATGGGAGCGCTGGCCGATCGCGCGCTCGCCCATGG
>DAIODV010000113.1:2900-9885 GCA_036746615.1 Mycobacterium sp. | reverse complement strand
TACGGCGGCGGCGGCAACCCCGACTTCCGCTACAACACGATCATCACCGAGGAGACCACCGCGGGCCGCTACAGCGGCATCGGCTTCGGACTGCACAACGATGTGGTCGCGCCCTACCTGCTTCGGTTGGCCAACGACGAGCAGAAGGAGCGTTGGCTGCCTCGGTTCTGCACCGGCGAGCTGATCACCGCGATCGCCATGACCGAACCGGGCACCGGCAGCGACTTGCAGGGCATCAAGACCCGCGCGGTCAAACAGGGCGATCACTACGTGCTCAACGGGTCGAAGACGTTCATCACCAACGGCATCAACTCCGACCTGGTGATCGTGGTGGCACAGACTGATCCCGATAAAGGGGCGCAAGGCTTTTCGTTGCTGGCCGTCGAGCGTGGCATGGAGGGCTTCGAGCGCGGGCGCCACCTGGACAAGATCGGCCTGGATGCGCAGGACACTGCTGAGCTGTCATTCACCGACGTCAAGGTTCCCGTCGAGAACCTGCTCGGCGAAGAAGGCCTTGGCTTCATCTACCTGATGCAAAACCTGCCGCAGGAACGAATTTCAATCGCCATCATGGCCGCCACCGCGATGGAGACGGTGCTCGAGCAGACACTGCAATACACCAAGGAGCGCAAGGCTTTCGGCCGGTCGATCGGAAGCTTTCAGAACAGCCGATTTCTGTTGGCCGAATTGGCGACGGAAGCCACTGCCGTCCGCATCATGGTCGACGAGTACATCCGGCTGCACCTCGACGAAAAGCTGACCGCCGAGCAGGCGGCCATGGCCAAGTGGTACTCCACCGAAAAGCAGGTGTACCTGATCGATCGCTGCCTGCAGTTGCACGGCGGCTACGGCTATATGCGCGAATACCCAATCGCGCGAGCATATCTCGATGCCCGGGTGCAGACGATCTATGGCGGTACCACCGAAATCATGAAGGAAATCATCGGCCGCAGCCTCGGCGTCTAGCCGAGGCCATCAGGCCGCCCCTTGGCGTCTAGCGTCCGCGAATTGCGACCCCTGCAGCCTTGTGGATGGCATTTCGACGGCGACGGCATATCGATTCCGTAGGGTCTTCCATATGAATTCGCATGCGCTGTGCGTCGAAGCACAGTTGTGCCTGTTTGTCGGCTGGTCGAGACTGGCCAGAGACTGCGGGCGGGGCGGGCGCCGGGAGGTGTGATGGCAGGGCTGCAACGTCGATCAAGCAACCTCATCGGGCGTGCGGCGCTTGGTCTGCTGGCGCTGGCGACCGCGATGGGTTTGGCGTCTTTGTTGGCGCCAGTCGCCGCGGCATCCCCGCTCGGTGACGCCGACAATGCGATCACCGCGGCCTGGAAGGACGCCGGCGGAGAGCATTCGGATCTCGGTGCCAAACAGGGTGATTGCTACGCCGCCGGACCGGGATTCGCCCAGGACTTCGTCCACGGCAAGATGTTCTTCACACCCGCGACCGGCGCCAAATCGATGTCCGGTGCCGTCCTCGACAAGTACGAAGCTCTCGGCGGCCCGGCCGCCAGCGACCTGGGTTTCCCGACCATGAACGAGGTACCGGGGCTGGCCGGACCCGACAGCCGGGTCAGCACGTTTTCGGCCAGTGACAAACCACTGATCTTCTGGACGCCCGAACACGGCGCGTTCGTGGTACGCGGGGCGATCAACGCCGCATGGGACAAACTCGGCAGCTCCGGCGGCGCTCTCGGTGTGCCGGTCGGCGACGAAACCTACGACGGCGAAACCGCAACCCAGGCCTTCAGCGGGGGCCAGGTGTCCTGGAACCGGCTGACCAAAGCGTTCACCACCGTCCCGTCCAATCTGGCAAGCCAGCTGGCCGACCTGCAGGTACCCATCGATCCGACCGCCGCCATCAACATGGCGTGGCGCGCCGCAGGCGGCCCGTCGGGCCCGCTGGGCGCCAAACAAGGCGATCAATATCCGGTGAGCGGCGACGGCCTGGCCCAGAACTTCGCCGGCGGCAAGATCTTCTTCAGCCCGGCAACCGGCGCCAACGCCGTCGAGACCGACATTCTGGCGAAATACGAGTCACTCGGCGGCCCGGGTGGCAGCCTCGGCTTCCCGATCGGCAACGAGGCCGACGGCGGTCGCAAGCCGGCCAGCCGGGTGAGCGCATTCGCCGCCGCGGACAAGCCGGTGATCTTCTGGACGCCAGACCACGGCGCGTATGTGGTCCGCGGCGCCATCAAGGCCGCGTGGGACAAACTCGGCGCAGCCACCGGCAAACTTGGCCCGCCCGTGGGCGAGCAGACCGCGAACAACGACGCGGTCACCCAGAAGTTCGTTCTTGGCCAGATCACGTGGAATCAGGCGAAAAATACCTTCAGCACCCAGCCACCGAGCCTGGCGTCGGCGCTCTCGGGTCTGCAGGTGCCAGGGCAGAAGATGCCGGCCGGCTCGGCGTCGACCCCCGCTGGGGGCGGCTGGCTGAACGGGCATCGGTGGTGGTGGTTGCCGGTCGCGGTCGCAGCCGCGGTACTGCTGATCGGCGTCACCGGGTTGGTCGCCTGGACAAGACGTCGACGCCGCGTGGCCCGGCGCCGCTCGGAGGTCAGCGGTTACGACACCGGCTATGACGCGGTCACCGAGTCTGTTTCACAATGGTCACCGGAGGCCGACACTGATCTCGCGACGTCAAGCCTGAATGCGCCGCCTCGTCCGCGGACTGTGCGGTTACCGACTCAGTCGCCCCAGCCGGTCAGTGACTGGATGCCGCCGGGGCAGGCCGATTTGGTCGACGAGCCGCCGTCTGACGAAATCGAAAGTCCAGCAGAGTTTGTCGACTTGGACGAAGGGCTGGACGAGCATTTCGAGGACGAGCATTTCGACGAGCAGCACTTCGATGAAGAGCACTTCGACGAGGAGCACCTTGACGAGGAGCACTTCGAGGAAGATCCGGACGCCGTGGACACGGCCCCGACGCGCATTCCCACGCCGAGCCAAGTTCAAGGCGGACGACACGCCGCCGCGGACCCCGACGAGGACACCGCCCACTTCGCTGCGGTTACCCCAATTGTGCCCGGCCAGTTGGCGATTCACCTACCGCTGGATGACCCGTACCAGGTGCCGGACGGATATCCCGTCAAAGCCAATGCCAGCTTTGGCCTCTACTACATGCCCGACAGCGCACTGTACGAGGACACGCTTGCCGAAATCTGGTTCGCCAGCGAAGAAGTCGCTCAAGCCAACGGGTTCAACAAGGCGCAATAGCGCAGTCAGATCTTGCGGATCACTGTGACGACCTTGCCCAGCACCGCGGCGTGGTTACCCGGGATGGGGTCGAACGCGGGGTTGTGCGGCATCAGCCAGACCTGACCACCGGTGCGCTTGAAGGTCTTGACGGTGGCCTCGCCGTCGATCATCGCCGCCACGATGTCACCGTTGTCGGCGACGTTTTGCTGACGGACCACGACCCAGTCGCCGTCGCAAATCGCGGCGTCGACCATCGAATCACCGACCACCTTGAGTAGGAACAGCGCGCCCTCGCCGACGAGTTCGCGCGGCAGCGGAAAGACGTCTTCGACGGCTTCCTCGGCAAGGATCGGACCGCCCGCCGCGATGCGCCCCAATACAGGGACAAAGGTCGGCTCCGGCAGTGCATCCGAGCCCGAGACATCGGTGAGGACGGCCGGTTTGACGTTGTCGTCGGCGCCGCGCACATCGACGGCGCGCGGGCGGTTGGGGTCACGGCGCAGGTAGCCCTTGCGCTCGAGTGTGCGCAACTGGTGCGCCACTGAAGATGTCGACGTCAGACCTACCGCATCGCCGATCTCTCGGATGCTCGGCGGATATCCGCGACTGTTGACCGAGGCGCGGATGACGTCCAGAATCGTGCGCTGCCGCTGTGTGAGCCCGGAATCCGCAGAACGCGCGCTGCGCTCGGGGCCGGCGTCTGGGGTATCGCTGTCGCTCATATGGACGAATGTAGCCGCATCCGGCGCCGATATCAAACATGTGTTCGAGGCGTGTTGCGGCGTTGGCGCTGGCCCGGCCCCAAAAACTTGTCAGTGCCGTGCCCTAACGTCTGCTGCGTGTGCAACAGTTCGATCACATGTTCGGAATTCGAACGCATTATCGATTACGCTTCGAACAAGTGATCGAGCACTAGCCGAGCGGAGGAACGCACATGATGCCCATCCAGACGATCTCACCGAACACGCCGATCCGTTGCCGGCCGGTCCAGGTCCGGCCCGCCGATCGCCGCGACCGGGCCGGAGCCCGGCGTCCGCAACCGTCGAGACCGGTCGCAGCGCGCCCGCGTTACCGCGGCACCGGAGTGCTGACGTCCACGGCGCCGCACCGCCCGCGTCCCATCACGCCGGCGACCACGGTGGCGCTGGCCCTGCTCGCAGCGGTGATCACCGTGTGGCTCGGATTGGTGGCTCATTTCGGCGACATGCTGCGTTCCCCCGAGCAGACCGCGGGCCAGCTTCCCGATCGGCTTGCCGTGGTGCGAGTCGAGCCAGGGGAGACGCTGCACCACTTGGCGGCCCGGGTGGCACCCGATGCGCCGACGGGCCAGGTTGCCGCGCGCATCCGCGAGCTCAACGGTCTCGATTCCGCGACGGTGTCCGCGGGTCAGACGTTGATCGCACCGGTGGGCTGACGGCTTCGCCGTGCCTTCGGTGACGCTAGGTCGGTCGGGCAGTGCGCAGGTACGCTCGGGGTGGTCTGAGTCATCCGGTTATCGGCGCGGCGAAGGAGCGGTCATGCACTGTCCGTTCTGTCGCCATCCCGATTCGCGAGTCGTCGACTCTCGAGAGACCGACGAGGGTCAGGCCATCCGCCGCCGCAGGTCCTGCCCGGAGTGTGGGCGGCGCTTCACCACCGTCGAGACAGCCGTGTTGGCGGTCGTCAAACGCAGCGGGGTCACCGAACCGTTCAGCCGCGAGAAGGTCATCAGCGGTGTGCGCCGGGCCTGCCAGGGTCGCCAAGTCGACGACGACGCGTTGAATCTGCTGGCACAGCAGGTCGAAGACGCGGTACGGGCCAGTGGGTCACCCGAAGTCCCCAGCCACGAAGTCGGGCTCGCGATCCTCGGTCCGCTGCGAGACCTCGACGAAGTGGCCTATCTGCGATTCGCGTCGGTGTACCGGTCCTTTTCCTCCGCAGACGATTTCGAGCGTGAGATTCAGGCGCTACGCGCCCACCGTGAGGTCTCCGCTCCCGGTTGACCGGCGGGTAGGGTCGGGACGTGTCTCAAGTCCTGACAACCCAAGTCTGTGTTGCCGGTGGCGGACCCGCGGGCTTGGTTCATGCGCTGTTACTCGCCCGAGCCGGGATCCACGTCGTTGTCTTGGAAAAGCACAACGATTTCCTGCGCGACTTCCGCGGCGACACCGTGCATCCGACCACGCTGCGGATCATGGACGAGCTCGGGTTCATCGACGAATTCCTGCGCCTACCGCACACCAAGATCAACCGGGTCGCGTTCGACACCGACGGCTCACTCCGCACTTTCGGCAACTTCAGCGCGCTGAAATGGCTTGGCTTCAAACAGCCGTACATCGCGTTGATGCCGCAGTGGGACTTTCTGGACTTTCTCGCCGAAAAGGCAAGCGCCTACCCGGAATTCACTCTGATCCGCAACGCCGAAGTCAAGGATTTGATCTTCGAGGGCGACCGTGTCGTCGGCGCGCGTACGCCGGAACTGGAAGTGCGTGCCGAGCTGGTGGTCGGCGCCGACGGCCGCGCCTCGGCGGTGCGCGCTGCGGCGGGTTTGGAGATCGCCAGCGCGAGCTCGCCGATGGATGTCTTGTGGTTCCGGCTCAAGTGGCGCCCAGGCGATCCCGAAGAACTCTTCGCGATACTGCGCAAGGGTTTGCTGATGGCCATGATCTACCGCGGCGACTACTGGCAGGTCGCGCATCTGATGCCGAAGGGCCAGAACCCCCGCGACGGTTCGCTCGAAGATTTCAAACAACGCCTGGCGACCGCGCTGCCGAATTTGCGCGACCACGTCAGCGATTTGCACTCCTGGGACGACACCAGTCAGCTCGACGTACGAGTGGATCGGCTCAAGACGTGGTGGCGTCGCGGTTTGCTTTGCATTGGCGATGCGGCGCACGCGATGTCACCGGCCGGTGGGGTGGGCATCAACCTCGCGGTGGCGGACGCGGTGGCCGCTGCCAACATCCTCGCTGCCCCGCTGCGAGGCGGCCGCTTGACCGATACCGACCTCGCCAAGGTGCAGCGCCGTCGCGAGTTGCCCGCCCGGATCATCCAAGCCGGTCAGGTATTCATCCAAAACCGAGCGGTCGAACCGTTTTTGACCGGCGACCAGTCGCCGATCCGCGTGCCGAAGTTCGTCGGGCGCGGCCCGCTGCAGTTCATCCCGCCGATCGTTGTCGGCCGGGGATTCCGCCCGGAGCATGTCCGCACACCGGATGCACACGATGCTGCCTGACCTGCACCCCGACGTGCGCGCGCTCGCACCGCTGCTCGGTACCTGGCAGGGCCGTGGATCCGGGACATACCCCACAATCGAGCCGTTCGACTACCTCGAGGAAGTCGTGTTTTCCCATGTGGGCAAACCGTTTTTGGTCTACGGGCAAAAAACCAAGTCCGCAGCCGACGGCAAGCCGCTGCACGCCGAGACGGGATACCTCCGGGTACCCCAACCCGGTCACGTTGAACTGGTGCTGGCTCACCCAAGCGGCATCACCGAGATCGAGGTCGGCACATACACCGCCGACGGCACGACGATCGAGCTCGACATGACTACCTCCGACATCGGGTTGACACCAACCGCCAAAGAGGTGACCGCCCTAGGCCGGAGCATCCGGGTCGACGGCGACGAACTGTCGTATTCGCTGGAGATGGGCGCAGTCGGACAACCGCTGCAACACCACCTCTCCGCGGTATTGCACCGCAACGGCTGAGCATCACCCGAAAGGAAGCAAGAGCGTGGACGTCGAAAACGCGGTCTACCCAACACAATCGCGCGTCGAGGAATTGATGGCCGATACCTCCG
>DAIODV010000113.1:1198-2865 GCA_036746615.1 Mycobacterium sp. | reverse complement strand
ATGCTCAACCTGCTGAAGTTCCGGGCGAAAGCGGTCTATACCGACGGACGCCCCAGCGATCTGACCGGCCGCCAAGCCTACGACCTCTACGCCGCACCGATGCAGAAAGTCATCGAAAACGGCGGCGGCAGAGTGCTTTTCGGCGGTGCTATCTCATCGCTGGTGATCGGCGAGGTTGACGACTTGTGGGACACCTGCGTGCTGGTCGAATACCCTTCGACCGCTGCATTTGCCGCGATCGTTACCTCGCAGGAAGTCGCGGAGATCGGCGTTCACCGCGCCGCTGGGCTCGAGGGCCAGTTGCTGATCCGGGTCTCACAGCTGGCGCTCTAGGCGAAGGTCGTCACGCCGTCGTCGACGACGCGCCCGGACACCCTCACCCAACCCTCCGGGCTCCAAGTGGTGTGGATGACCGAGCCCTTGCCCTGGGTGATGGTCAAGTCGCGGCTGAGGTAGTGGGTTATCCGCACGGCAGCCAATCCCGTCGCTTCGTCTTCTGTCACACCTAGATTGGCCCCGAAGAACCGGGAGCGCAGCGATCCTGCCGGCTCGTCGATCCACGTCCACAGGTAGTGCGCCACGTCGTCGGAAAAGTCGGCGGGGTCGGCGGCTGCGAGGTCATCGAGCGATTCGAGATCGTGAATCGCACAATCCGGAGCCCATTCCGAGCGGGCACTGATCGTCGTGACGTCGTCGTCGTAGCTCACCTGCACGAGGCCGGCCGACACCTGCAGCGTCCGAATCGGCATACCCCTGGCGCGCAACCACCAGGACGCCCCAACGGTCGGATGTCCTGCGAAAGGCAGCTCGGTGAGCGGCGTATAGATGCGTGCATGCGCGGTGGTGGATCCGGGACTTGGAAGAGTGACGAAAACTGTTTCGCTGTAACCTAATTGAGTGGCGATGCGCTGATGCCACGAAACATCGACGGTGCTGGCGTCGACCACGCCCAAGGGATTGCCAAAATTTCCCGCTGAGTCGGTGAACACCCGCAACACGGTGACGTCGTAACCCATAGCCCGACGATACGACGTCGCGCAGGGGGTCGATCAGGTGGCGCTGCGTTCGTCGGAGCCCATGGCATTCAACACGGCAACGCGGGTGTCGACTGGTCCGGACACTGTCTGCGCGCCGCCGCCGCTGCGCAGCAGCTCGCGCAGCGCAGCCTGGTCGTATTCGGCGGGCTCGGTTTTGTCGATAAAGCGCTCGACGACCTCGATGAAACGATCCGGATCGTCATGAAACGGGAAATGGCCGGAGCGCTCGAAAATCTCCAACTGGGAACCTGGCATCGCGGCGTGCGCCATCCGGGCGTGGCTCACGGGTACCACCACATCGTCTGTGCCCCAGATGATTTGCACCGGAACGGACGCGGTCAAATAACATCGATCCAGCATGGTGACCATCTGACCCCGCCAGTCGACCACCGCACGCAGCGTCCGAGTGAACGCCGCCGAGGCCATCGGCTCCGGCAAGTCAGCCAGCACTCGCAGTACATCGGGCAGGTCGTGGCCTAGTGCGGTCGATCCCAACACCATGCCGGCCGCGCGACCGGCGATCTGCAACGCCGGCAACACCAACGGCAGCCGAAGCAACGCCAGCGCCTCGGCGCCCATCGGCAAGGACGCCAGCCGCAATACCAGGTTGACGTCCTTGGTGACGCCACC
>DAIODV010000113.1:0-1188 GCA_036746615.1 Mycobacterium sp. | reverse complement strand
GGGCCAGCCGGTCGGTCCGCTCCGGGAACTGGTAGGCGAACTGCATGGCCACGCCGCCGCCGAGCGAGTGGCCGACGACGGTGGCCCGCTCGATGTTGAGGACGGAAAGCAGGTCGCGCATCCCGTTGGCGTAGGCGGCGACGGAGTAGTCGGCGCGTGGTTTGTCGGATTGTCCGTGGCCCAGCAGGTCGACGGCGATCACCGTGAACCGTTGCGCGAGCTTGGCTTGAACCGCCTCCCAAGTGGTGGAGTTGTCACCAATCCCGTGAATCAGCAGGATCGCTGGGCCCGAGCCGGCGATCCGGAACGCCCGCCGATAGCCATGCAGAGTACGAAACTGCAGCGAAGGCGTGACTTCCCGCACCGAGCGCAAATTGGGCTTCCGCTGCGTCATCTCGCCAACTTCGCTGTCGGGCCCGTTGGGGGCGCTCAGGTCGGATCGTCGTCGTCGAACTTCTTGTCGGCCTGCTGGGCGAGGAATCGCTCGAACTCCGCGCCGAGTTCGTCTCCGCTTGGCAGATCTTCATCCCGCGTCAGCAGCGACCGTTCCTCCTGCGCGGCGATGAAGGCATCGTACTGTCGCTCCAGCGCAGCCACCACTTGAGCGACTTCCGAACTCGCCTCAACCTGCTCGTCGACCTTGGCAGCGATTTCAGCCGCCGCGTCTTCCAGCGCCTTCAGTGGGAGCTCCAGCGATCCGGTTTTGGCGACCTGCTCCAGCAGGGCCTGCGCGGCCGCTGGATAGTCGGTCTGCGCCAAGTAGTGCGGGACATGCACGGTGAAGCCGACGACCTCATGGCCGTGCTGAGCCATCCGGTATTCCAGCAGGTTCGACGCGCTGCCGGGCACCTGAACTTCGGCGATCCACGGGGTGAAGTCGGTGATCAACTCGCGGTTGTTGGAGTGCGCCGTCATCGTCACCGGCCGCGTGTGCGGGACGGCCATCGGGATCGTGCCCAGGCCGATGGTCTGGCGCACACCCAGACGCTCGGCCAACAACCGCACCGCGGTGATGAACCGCTCCCACTTCAAATCCGGCTCCATACCGGCCAGCAGCAAAAACGGAGTCCCGACGCTGTCGTGCATGGCGTAGAGGGACAGCTCCGGGTCGTCGTAGTGGGTGAAGTGGTCGGTCTTGAACGTCATCAGTGGCCGCCGCGACCGATAGTCCAGCAGCTCGTCGATCGC
>DAIODV010000112.1:0-9907 GCA_036746615.1 Mycobacterium sp. | reverse complement strand
CGCGCCGCCCACCCAAGACTTCATGTATCCGTCGATCAGCAACGGCTGCTTGGCCGACGGCGGTAACGTGCTGGCCCCCGCGCTGTCGGTGGCCGGACCCGCGAAGATCCCGGCGCCAGGCCCCAAGGCGGGGCAGACCGCCTACGTGTTCACCGCTATCGGCACACCGGGTCCTGCCGACGTGCAGAAGCTGCCGTTGAACGTGACTTGGGTGAACTTGACCACCGGCAAGTCGGGCAGCGTAACGCTGCGGCCGCAACCGGACATCAACCCGGCCGGGCCGACCACGTTGACCGCCATCGCCGACACCGGTTCAGGCAGCGTCATGTCGACGATCTTCGGGCAGGTCACCACCAAGGACAAGCAGTGCCAGTTCCTGCCCACCATCGGTTCGACGGTGGTGCCCTAAGCGCTATCCCGTTGCGCGAGCGTGCGCACTTGTACGCCCAATGCGGCGCGTCACCGTACAAGCATGCACGCTCGCGCCGGACTAGTAGGCCATGAACAGGATTGCGTCGCGGTCGTACTCCAGGCCGGGATGAGCACTGGCAAGGTGCTGCTGGGTCAGCTCGACCAAGTCGTCTTCGTCTTTGCCGACGATGGCCTCGCCACACGGGCAGTTGAGGTGTGTCTTCACGTTGCCGCCTTTCCCTTTTGAGCTGCCTTGATCTGCTTCTTGTATGACCGCACCTGCTCGAGTGAGCGGGCATCGGCGATATCGGCGACCGACATGTGTGTGCCGGCCTTGCCATAGTCGCCGGCAGCGCTCCGCCAACCTTTCGGGGTCACCGAGTACTGCTTGCCGAGCAACGCCAGAAAGATTCGCGCCTTCTGGTCGCCGAATCCCGGCAGCTCCTTGAGCCGCCGCAGCAATTCGGGTCCGTCGGGGTCGCCTGCTGTCCACAATGCGGCGGCGTCTCCGTCGTACTTATCCACGATGATCTGCGCCACCGCCTGGATGCGTTTGGCCATTGAGCCTGGAAAACGGTGTACCGCAGGCCTTTCCGAGCATAGGGCGGCGAACTTGTCCGGGTCATAGTCGGCGATCGCGGCGGCGTCGAAGCCGCCCATCCGATCGGAGATCTTCTTCGGGCCGGCGAACGCGACTTCAAGCGGGATCTGCTGATCCAAAACCATCCCGACCAGCAACGCGAAAGGGTCGGCTGACAGCAGCGCATCCGCCGCGGGGTCTTGGGCAAGCTGCAGCTTCGGCACTGTGACAGTTTAAGACGGTGTCTACCGGCTACGGTGGCGGTATGCCCGGCACCTACTTGAGGAACTCGGCGTGGTTCGCCGGACTCTCCTGCATCGCCATCGGCCTTTACCATTTCGCGCTCGGGACGGCGTCAGTTCCCGGTGCGACGGATGCCAACGCGACGGTCGATTCGCGGGAGCGGTTTTACTCGGCCTTTTTCGCCGGCTATGGCCTCGCGTGGCTACGAGCCGCGCGCCAATCCCCGATCCGGGCTACCGATGTGCGCCTGCTGTCGGGCGCGATGCTGTTGGGTGGTGTCGGGCGGCTGATCTCGCTGGTCCGCAATGGCCGGCCGCACTGGTTCCAGGAAGCGCTCATGGCAGTTGAATTCGTCGTTCCCGCTGCGCTTTTCGGGATTGCCGACGCCGAAGAGAAAGCCGTAGACGGCTAACCGCTCTTACGCCGGAACTCTCGACGGTTTTCCAGCGGCCCGTGCGCGCGGGGCCCCTTGGCGCCGCCGTCCTTGTGAGCCGCGCCGGTCGCCGACTTCGCGTTCTTGCGTTCTAAGGCTTCTCGGAATTTGCGTTTGGTGCCGTCGTCCGACGCAGAATCCGGCCCCGACTTGGATGCAGCCATGCCCGCAGCCTAGATCACCGCACGCCAGGCGGCATGCCATATACGTGTGCGATCGGCATCGTCAGCACCACCCGACGGTCGGCGACCATGGCCTCGCGGTAGTCGTCCCAGTCCGGGTGTTCACCGGCGATGTTGCGGTACAACGTGATCAACGCTTCGACGGTGTCGTCGTCGCGCGCGAGCGCCGGCGGTGTCAGCTCGGCAGTGCCTTCCGCGACGGCATAGGACCAGCCGTCGTCGGAACTCACCAGCAGCGAAGCCCGCGGGTCGCGGCGCAGATTACGGGTCTTCGCCCGCGGCTCGGTGATCGAGACTTGAATGGCGGCGCTGCGGGCGTCGAAGTGGTAGCTGACGTTGGACAGCTGTGGACGCCCGTCGCGCTTGATGGTGGCCAGCACCCCGAGGGAATTGTCGGCGATCACGGCCAGCAGCTTGTCGTCGAACACTTGGCGTCCCATGGCGGAAGCCTACTATCACCCTCATGACCCGTTACGCCGCGTTTCTGCGCGGCGTGAACGTCGGCGGCGTCAACCTCAAGATGGCCGATGTAGCGGACACGTTGACCGAAGCCGGGTTCGGGCAAGTGCGCACAATTTTGGCGAGCGGCAACATCGTGCTCCAGGCACGCGCTGGTGCGGATGCAGTGCGCGCCAAGGCAGAGAGCGCGCTGCGAGCGCGCTTCGGGTACGACGCGTGGGTGCTGGTGTACCCCGTCGAGACGGTCAAGGCCATCGTCGACGGCTACCCGTTCGAGGCCGAGCGGGACGGCTACCAGTCATACGTCACGTTTGTCAGCGATACCGATGTGCTCGACGAACTCACCGCGCTGGTCGACCAAGCCGGGGCTGACGAAAAGATCAGTCGCGGACCCGGTCCCGCCGGCGTCATCTATTGGCAAGTCGCCAAGAACCACACGCTCGACAGCACTATCGGCAAAACGATGGGCAAGAAGCGGTACAAATCGTCGACGACTACCCGCAACGTGCGCACGCTCGTCAAAGTGCTGCGCTGATCTCAATCGTCGGTGGTGGCCTCCAGGTAGCGCATTGCCTCTGGCTTGCCGAGCCCCAGTCCGCGTGCGACGTCGAGGTAGCTACGCGCCGCGGCCGCCATCGCAGAATCCGACGGGTCGACGCGGGCGACGAATGTGCCGAAGCGTCCACGGGTTTCGACGACGCCCGCGGTCTCCAGTTCGCGATACGCGCGGGCCACAGTGTTGACCGCGAGGCCCAGCTGACCGGCCAGTTCCCGGACTGTCGGCAGCCGGGTGCCGGGCTTCAACGTGCCGTCGCGAATCGCGGCGATGATCTGGTTTCGCAGCTGGTCGAACAGCGGTCGACCCGCTCGCGTGTCGACCTGCAGCCACTCCCCCAGCTCCACCTGCTCAGTATCCCGCAGTCCGGCTAGATGCGATGGCGGCGACCCGCTGCACTCGGCTTCGCCGAGTTTGCGATCGCCGCTATGTTGGTGGGGTGCGGATAACGGTCTTGTCCGGCGCGGGAATCTCCGCGGAGAGCGGCGTGCCGACGTTTCGCGACGACAAGAACGGACTGTGGGCCAAGTTTGACCCCTACGAGTTGTCCAGCACGCAAGGCTGGCTGGCCAACCCCGAACGGGTTTGGGGCTGGTATCTGTGGCGGCACTACCTGGTAGCCAAGGTCGAACCCAACGACGGCCATCGCGCCGTTGCGGCCTGGCAAGACCATGCCGAGGTCACCGTCGTCACCCAGAACGTCGATGACCTGCATGAGCGTGCAGGTAGCTCACCGGTCCATCACCTGCACGGCAGCTTGTTTGACTTCCGTTGCGCGAATTGCGCTTTGCCTTACACCGGCGAACTGCCCGAGATGCCGGAGCCTGCCCTGGAAGTTGAACCCCCGACGTGCAACTGCGGCGGCTTGATCCGGCCCGACATCGTATGGTTCGGTGAGGCCTTGCCCGAAGAGGCGTGGCAGCACGCGCTGGAAGCGACAGTCAGCGCCGACGTGCTGGTCGTAGTGGGCACGTCGGCCATCGTGTATCCGGCGGCAAGCTTGCCCGAATTGGCGATAGCGCGCGGCACGGTCGTCATTGAGGTCAACCCGGAGCCGACGCCGCTATCCGACAGCGCGACGCTCACCGTGCGCGAGTCGGCCAGCAAGGCGCTGCCCACACTGCTGCAACGGCTGCCCGCACTGCTGAACTAAGCCGGACGCCGCGCCCGGCCGAGTAAAAACTCCGACACCGGCAGCGGTACCCATGCCGGCAATGTCTGATCGATCCGGGCATCGTCGACTTCGAATCCCGCGGCGCGGATCGACTCCCCGGTGTGGCGATGAGTGTGGCAATTCCCCGCCAGCTTCGGCCATATCGTCGCGTCGACCAGCCGCTGAAACCGGCCGCGGATCCCACCGCTGGCCACATGCTCCAGGTAGCGTAGCTCGCCGCCGGGGCGCAACAACGAAAACAGTTGACGCAGAACTGAATTGGGGTCCTGCACCGAGCACAGCACCAGCGAGCACACCGCCGCGTCAAATGGCTCGCCGTCCGCGAAATCCTCTACTGCCGCATCGCCCACCACGATCGGAATGCCCGTATCGGCGGCCGCGTCGCGGGCTCGTGCGGCCAGCCGATGCTCGGGCTCGACGGCGACCACCTGCGCGACGGAATCCGGGTAGAGCGGGAAGTTGGTCCCGATGCCCGCACCGACTTCCAAGACCCGGCCGGACAAGCCAGCGAGATTTTCCCGACGAAGCGCGCGGATCTGTTCTGTCTCGTGAGCGGCGATGGTGGGCCAAATCCGGGCGAAGAATGGATTGTCGACCGTTACCCGGGCGGGTGATGTCACGCTTGCGAACCTTCTGTCCGTTTCTGCAGAGAGCCCAGCGACATCAGCCACTCCACCGTCTGCTGGGGGGTGGCGTCGGCGCCGGCGAGCCCCTCCACGATATGCCCGCAAAACACCGCACCGAGCACCCGGTCGGCGAACTGTTCCGCGTCGCCGAACGGCAAGTGCGGTTTGGCGATGAGCAGCGATGCCACCCCGTGCGCGGCACTCCACAGCTGCAGAGCGACGGTCGTCGCATCGCCGGGTGGACAGACGCCCTCCTCCATCAGCGAGCGCACGGTGGCACACATGTGCTCGAACGCCGCACTGGCCAGAACGGCATCGACATCGCTGCCCGAGCGCCACTCGCCCATCGTCGCGATTCGATAGAGCTCCGGGGTCTCGGTGGCGAAGCGGACATACGCCAACCCTTGTGCCCGTAGCACTTCGACGGTGGACGGCTGCCCCGCGGAGACCCGCTGCATTTCCTCATCCAGCTTCTCGAAGTAACGTGCGCAGACCGCGTCGAGCAGGGTGTCTTTGTCTTCGAAATGCAGATAGATCGACGGCGGTGTCACACCGACTCGGTGTGCTACCGAGCGAATCGATACCGCCTTGGCGTGTCCGGTTTCTAGCAGGAGTTCGGTTGCGGCATCCAGGATTTGGTCGCGGAGCAGATCACCGGATCCACGTGGTGCACGACGGCGGCGGAGCTGGTCGGTGGATGGGCTAGCCATTGTCGATGACCGTCGCGGCGGTATGCGCGGCCCGACCGCCAATGGGCACCGCCGGATCGGCGCCGTCACGGCGATGCCGCGCAGTCAAACGGTCGGTTTCCGACTGCGTCACGCCGTCGGACGCCTCGCTGATCCCGAATCGCTCATGCAGCCAGCCCAGTGGCTTGGGCGCCCACCAGTTCCACGGGCCGAGCACGTGCATGAACGCCGGAACCAAAACCATCCGGACCAGCGTGGCATCGGCCAGCACGGCCAGCGTCAGACCGACGCCGAACATCCGCATGAACGACACCGAAGCGGGGATCAACGCCGCGAACGAAATCGACATCACCAACGCGGCGGCGGTAACCACGCGGCCGGTGCGGGCCAGCCCGAGCGCCACACTTTCGTCGTTATCGGCCCGAATCGCTTTGCTGTCCGCCGTCGCGGGGCGGGCCGCAACCGAAGCCAACCAGTACTCGCGGATCCGGGAAACCAGGAATACCTCGTAGTCCATCGACAGCCCGAACGCGACGCAGAACAACAGCACCGGAATGTTGGCCACCAGGGTCCCGCTCGGGGTTGTCCACAGTGCGCCCAGGTGCCCGTCCTGGAAGATCCACACCAGCGCGCCGAACGCCGCGGTCAGCGAAAGCACATTGCACACAAGGGCTTTCAGCGGCAGCACTACGCTGCCGGTGAGCAGGAACAACAGCGCGAACGTGATCACGGCGATCAGTCCCAACACCAGCGGCAGCCGGGTGGTGATCCCGTGCACGCTGTCGCGGTTGATCTGAGCCATCCCGGCCATCTCTACCGACCGGCCGGCCGGCCCGGGCACCTCGTGCAACCGGTCCAGCTGAGTGACTGAGGCTTGGGAGAACAGCGGCGCAGTGCTGGCGACGGTCAAAAATGCGCTGCCACTGGCCATCCCGGTAGGCGCGGACGGCGGCCCGGCTCGATGGCCCGCCGCGAACGTTCCGGTCGGGGCGGATACCGCTGAGACGTTGGCCACCCGGGACAGGTCGGCGGCGTAGCGGTCAAGTTCGGCCGGACTAACCCCGCGGATGTCGGGGATCACGACGGGGACGGCCGTCGCCGAGTCGTCGGCGAAGTCGTGGCGCAACTGGTCACCGACCGCATGCGCCGACGTCGATCGCGGCAGCACCCGGTCGTCGGGCATACCCCACTTGACCGAGAGGAACGGAACTCCGAGCACCAACAGAAGCACGACGACGGCCAGACCGATTGGCACAGCGCGACGGGTCACGAACTTCGTTGACCGATACCAGAACATCTGTTCCACCGGTTTGTGCACCGGATCCGGACGACCGAGTATCCGCCGTCCAAGCTGACGGACGTCCAGTGCGTCCAGCCGTGGCCCGAGCAACACGATCGCCGCCGGTGTCACCATGATCGCCGCGACCGCGACGAACGCCACAGTGGCCACGCCCGCGTAGGCGAACGATTTCAAGAAGTACATCGGGAACAGCACCATCACCGCCATCGACAACGCGACGGTGGTCGCCGAGAACAACACCGTGCGCCCGGCGGTGGCCATGGTCCGGATCAGCGCCTCGTCTCGACCGCTGCCGTCGGCCAACTCATCGCGATAGCGGCTGATGATCAGCAGGGTGTAATCGATCGCGAGGGCGAGACCCATCGCGCTGCTGAGATTCAGTGCATAGATCGAGACGTCCGTGCCGAAACTGATCAGCCGCAGCACCGACATCGAGCCGACGATCGCCAGCCCACCCAAGGTGATGGGCAAGGCCGCCGTCAGCAGCCCGCCGAAGACCCAGACGAGCACCAGGAAGCTCAACGGAATCGCGATGGACTCCATCAGCAACAGGTCGCCCTCGTTTTGGTGATTGATCTGGGTATAGACCGTCGCGACGCCGCCGGCCCGGACGCTCACGCCGTCGCGGTCGTGTACTACTTGCTTCGACAGTTTTTCGGCGTAGTTCTGCGCGTAGTTCTCGCCGCCCTCGAGGTTGGCGACGATCAAACCGGACTTGCCGTCCTTGCTGACCAGATCGGCGGCCAGGTGCTGCCCGGCCCACGCCGAGGACACGTTATATACGCCTGCTGACCCTTTCAGCTGCTCGACGATATCGGTCGCGACGCGGCGGGCTTGGTCGCTTTGGGCGCCGCCCGGCGCGGTGACCAGGATGACCAGCTGCTGATCGCTTTGCCCGAACTTGTCAGTCAACTGTTGGATGGCGTGCGAGGACTCCGACTCCGGGTCCTGAAAACCGCCGGCGGAAAGACTCTTGGCCACCGGGAGGCCGAAGATTGCGGCCGCCACCATGACGAGCCCTGCGATGAGAAGTATTCGGCGCGGCGCGACAATCGCGAGGCGAGCGATTCGCTGCAGCATGCGTGTCCTTCCACCGTGGGATACCCGCGCTAACTTATCAGCGATAACTTAGCCATGCAACGCCCAGCGTGCCCCTCAACGCCTTACCGATAGATACGTACCCGGTATCCGCGATAGTTCACCCGCAACGCGGATTAACCAGGACATCCGCGGAGCCTACCGGCTGGTAATTCGATTCATGACCAATATCCGGTAGCCCGGACGTGCCGTCCACATGGACGTAACCCTACCCCGCGGTAATAATTGCCACGATTTTCCGAATCGTGACTCAACGATTCCTTAAAGGCGACTTATACGCTCATGAACATGTGGATCGACGACTCGAGTGCCGACGTGATCAAAGCTGATTTCGAGGCTCTCTACCACGGCGACGTGCTGGTAGAAGGCGAGACCTCGGAGCAACTCGACGACTGGCACCCGCTGCCGACTGCGAGCTGATCTGCCATAGCGCGCCTGCCGAGGCGGGCGCGCCGGCGATGAGGTACAGCTGAGCCCAAAAGGCACCTTTGTCGTTGCCCCATTGTTTCGGCCCCCGCCCGGCGGGGGTCTTTTTATGCGCTTACCGCGGGGCCATCCGGATCGCGCCATCCAGCCGGATGACCTCCCCGTTGAGCATCGGGTTCTCGACGATGTGCACGGCCAGCGCGCCGTACTCGTCGGGATTGCCCAGCCGGCTCGGATGCGGCACCTGCTGGCCGAGCGACTGCCTGGCTGGCTCGGGCAGGCCGGCCAGCAACGGAGTGTCGAACAGACCCGGCGCGATCGTCATCACGCGGATGCCCTTGCTGGCCAGGTCACGCGCGATCGGCAGCGTCATGCCAACCACGCCGCCCTTGGAGGCGGAGTAGGCGGCCTGTCCGATCTGGCCGTCGAACGCGGCGACCGACGCGGTGTTGATGATGACGCCGCGCTCTTCGCCGATCAGGTCATTTTTGGCGATCCGCTCCGCCCCGAGCCGCAACACGTTGAAGGTGCCGATCAGGTTGATCTCGACGACGATGCGGAACAGGTCCAGCGGGAAGACGCCGTCCTTGCCCAGCACGCGGATGGCGTTACCGGTGCCGGCGCAGTTCACCACGATGCGCAGCGGACCAAGCGACTCGGCGATGTCCAGCGCCGAGGTCACCGCTTTCTCGTCGGTGACGTCGGCCGGCGCGAAGCGCGCACGCTCGCCGAGTTCGCGGACGACATCCTCGCCTTTGAGATCGAGCACCACCACCTGCGCGCCAGCGTCCAGCAGGCGCTTGGTCGTGGCCAGGCCCAGGCCGGAGGCCCCGCCGGTGACGAGCGCTACCGCATCCCTGATCTCCACGCAATGTTCCTTTCGGTTCGGTCGGGCCGCTCCCCTTCGGAGCCGACCTACTGGTTGGTCGGGACTATACCCAGTCGTTGAGGACGGCTTCGGTGTCGGCTCCGGGCTGCCCGGGTGGGCGCGGCTCGCCGGGAACCGTCCGCGAGAACCGGGGCGCGGGCAACGGCTGCAGGCCACCGCTGGTCTGGTAGAAGGTGTTCCGCGCAGTGATATGCGGTTCGGTCTCCACCTCGCCGAACGCCAGCACCGGCGTCACGCACGCATCGGAATCGGCGAACACCTTCGCCCAGTGGTCGCGGTCGCGGCTGGCGAACACCTCGGTGAACCGGGCACGCAGCTCAGGCCAGCCGGCGCGGTCGTTTTGCGCCGGAAGCTCGGCGGCGTCCAGGCCGAGCCCGGCCAGCATCGCCGCGTAGAACTGCGACTCGATCGCGCCCACCGCGACGTAGCGACCGTCGGCGCACTCGTAGGTGTCGTAGTACGGCGCGCCGGTGTCCAGCATGTTGGTGCCGCGCTCGTCGGTCCACATGCCCATGGCGCGCATGCCCCACATCATCTGGATCAGCACCGAGGACCCATCGACCATCGCCGCGTCGATAACTTGGCCCTTGCCCGAGGTCTGTCGCTCCCAGAGCGCTGCGAGGATCCCGAGCAGCAGGAACATCGATCCGCCGCCGAAGTCGCCAACGAGGTTCAGCGGCGGGACGGGCCGCTCGTTGACTCGGCCGATGGCGTGCAGCACGCCGTTGAGCGAGATGTAGTTGATGTCGTGACCTGCCTGCTGGCTGCGTGGACCGGTCTGTCCCCACCCGGTCATCCGGCCGTAGATGAGCCGGTCGTTGACCTTGGCGCAGTCTTCCGG
>DAIODV010000111.1:0-9929 GCA_036746615.1 Mycobacterium sp. | reverse complement strand
GGATGTCGAGCACCAGTTTGCCGGTGTGCTGGGCACCGCCAATGGTCCGGATAGCGTTGGCCGCGTCTGCCAGTGGGTAGTGCGTGCTTTGCGGTAGTGGCAGCACACCGTCGGCGGTCAGCTGGTAGACGCTGTCCAGCAGTGTGCGCACTTTTTCGGGATGGCTGACAGACATCAAACCGAGATCGACGGCGTAGAACGTCAGGTTGCGCCGGAACGGGAAGAGTCCCAGCCGGGTGTCGCCGTAGATATCGCGTTTACCGATCTCGACGAATCGCCCGCCCAGTGCCAGCAACTCGATGCCCGCGCGTTGTGCCGCCCCGGTGACCGAGTTGAGCACGATGTCGATCCCGTATCCGTCGGTATCGCGGCGGATCTCGTCGGCGAACTCGACACTGCGCGAATCATAAACGTGTTCAATGCCCATGTTGCGCAACATGTTTCGACGGTCATCGTTGCCGGCAGTGGCGAAGATCTCGGCTCCGGCGTTGCGGGCGATGGCAATTGCCGCCTGGCCGACTCCACCGGTAGCCGAGTGGATGAGCACCCGATCGCCCTGACCGATCCTGGCCAGATCACGCAGGCCATACCAGGCCGTGGCGTGCGCGGTCGTGATCGCTGCGGCTTGTCCGTCGGTCAGCGCCTGCGGAAGAGGCACGGCCAGGCGCGCATCGCACGTGACGAACGTGGCCCAGCAACCGTTGGCGGATATCCCGCCCACATGATCCCCGACCTTGTGCTCGGTGACACCAGGTCCAACTGCGCTCACTACGCCGGCGAAGTCGGTGCCGGTCTGCGGCAGCCGTCCCTCGAAGCTCGGGTAGCGGCCGAAGGCGACCAGCACGTCGGCGAAGTTGATGCTGGAGGCGCTGACGGCGACCTCGATTTCGCCCGGCCCCGGTGCGACACGGTCAAAAGCGGTCAGCTCCACCGATTCCAGATCGCCGGGAGTGCGGATCTGCAGGCGTATCCCGTCGTGTTCGGGATGCAGGACCCTGGTTTGCCGCTCCTGTGGTCGAAGCGGCGTCTGGCCCAACCGGGCGGTGTACCACTGGCTGTTGCGCCACGCGGTCTCGTCCTCCGGCGAGCCGCTGATCAGCTGACGGGCCAGCTGCTCGGCATCGCTGGTCTCATCGAGATCGATGTGCGTTGCGCGCAGATGCGGATGCTCGGACCCGATGACCCGGATCAGACCGCGCAGTCCGGCCTGCGCCAAGTTGGGTCGATCGCCGGCCACTACCGTCTGCGCTTCGCGGGTTACGACATACAACCGCGGCGGTTCACCCGGGAGGTCCGGCAACTCGCGCGCAATTCGCACCAAATGCGCTACCTGCTCTTCGCCACGCAACGCAGCAGATTCGGCGGCGTGAGCGTCCGGTGGTCCTGTCAACACCACGACGCCGGCGAAGTTGCGTGCGGCAAGGGTTGAGCGAAGCAATTCCGCGACGGACCCGTGATCGGCTTCCGGGGTCCACATCATCGTCGTAGCTGCTGCGCCAAGGCGTTTCAACGAATTCATCAACCCGGCGGCTACCTCGTCTTCAGTCGCCGAGGCGCGCAACAGCAGCCACGCTCCTGGGTCGGCATCCGCGGCGTCGGGCAATGTCCGCTGCTGCCAATCGATGGTCAGCAGGCGTTCGCCGAGTGTTCGGTCGCGATCGCTGGCTTCCGTTGACCCAGTGCCCAATTGCAACCCGCGAACGGCTAGCGACACCGTGCCCTGTTCGTCCAAGATGTCGACATCAGCCTCGACGCCATTGGCGTCAGCACTGGTGACCCGGGTGTAGCAGTAACGAGCGTTGCGGCTGCCACCGTAGGCGCGCAGCCGCCGCACACCCAACGGCAACAACAGGCCGCCACCGGCCGCGCGCTGGACGTCGGGATGGACTGCAACGGACTGGAAGCAGGCGTCCAGCAGGGCGGGATGCACGCCGTAAGCGTCCTGCTGCGAGCGGATCGACCGCGGCAGTGTCACCTCGGCCAGCACGGTATCGACGGTTTCCTCGCCGGCATACGCGGCAGCCAGGCCTGTGAATGCCGGACCGTACTGAATCCCGCGCTCGTCGAACCACTTTCGCATCTCGTCGCCGTCGATGCGGCGCGGATGCGCGTCCAGCAGTGCGGTCACATCGTGCGGCGATAGTTGCTCGTCACCGTCGGCGGCATGCAGGACCGCGGTGGTCCGTCCTATGAGTTCGCCGTCCCGATCGGTCTTGACTTGGAAGTTGATGACATCCGGCGACACGACCGACGCAGTGGCAGCGACGGAGGTCTGCTCGTCGAGCAGCAGCATCTGCTCGAAGCGGACATCGCGGACCTCGGACGCCTCACCCAGCGTGGTGCGCGCCGCAGCCAGTGCCATCTCGCAGTAGGCAGCCCCCGGCAGCGCTGCGACGTTGTGGATCTGATGGTCACCGAGCCAGGGGAGTGCCTCGGTGCCGAGTTCAGCCTCCCAGGCATGCCGCTGCGGCTCTTCGTGCAAGCGGACATGCGCGCCCAACAACGGATGCACCGAAAGGCTGCGGCTGCCGTGGCTAGGGGTGCTCTGGCCGTTGCGGCTCAACAGGTGTGGGCGATGGGTCCACGTCGGCAACGGCGCGTCCACCAACTGCCCATGCGGGTAGAGGATGGAGAAGTCCACCGCGGCGCCCGCGCAGTACAGATCGGCGAGCAGGTCGTGCAATCCATTCGGAAGCGCTTGCTCGCGGCGCATGCTGGCCAGCGCGGCCACCGTCATGTCCAGACTGCCGGCGGTCTGCTCGACGGCATGGGTGAGCAGCGGGTGCGGCGACAGCTCGGCAAAGACCCGGTATCCGTCCTCCAGCGCCGCTTGCACGGCCGCAGCGAACCGCACCGTGTGCCGCAGGTTGTCAGACCAGTAATCGGCGTCGCATACGACTTGGTCGCGCGGGTCGAACAGCGTCGCCGAATAGTACGGAACCGTCGGGGTTTTGTGTTCGAGGTCGGCGAGGACGTTGACCAGTTCGTCGAGGATTGGATCGACTTGGGGGGAGTGTGAGGCGACGTCGACGGCCACCTCACGGGCCATCACGTCGCGCTGCTCCCACGCCGCGACGAGCTCGCGGATCGATTGGGTGGCGCCGCCGATCACCGTGGACTTCGGGGAAGCCACCACGGCGACGACGACGTCGTCGACGCCACGAGCCATCAGTTCTCGCAAGACGTCCTGGGCCGGCAATTCCACCGATGCCATCGCGCCGGACCCGGCAATCGTTGACATCAGCCGCGAGCGGCGGCAGATGACCCGGACCCCGTCTTCCAGCGACAGCGCCTCGGCGACGACCGCGGCTGCGGTCTCACCGAGCGAATGCCCGATGACTGCGCCCGGCCGCACCCCGATGGACTTCAGGGTCGCGGCGAGCGCGACCTGCATGGTGAACAGCGTTGGCTGAACCCGGTCGATACCGGTGACAGTCTCCGGCGCCGACATGGCGGCGGTCACCGAGAAGCCGGACTCGCGGGCGATCAGTGGTTCAGCCTGCGCAACAGTAGCGGCGAACACCGGTTCGTTTGTCAGCAGCTCACTGCCCATCGCTGCCCATTGCGACCCCTGCCCGGAGAACACCCATACCGGTCCCCGGTCGTCGTGGCCGACCGCCGGCAAATACGCGGTGTCACCCTCGGCGACCTCCCTTAACGCTCGGGTCAGTTCGTCGGTGGTGCTGGCTGTCACGGTGGCGCGCACCGACCGATGCCCACGTCGGCGGGCCAGGGTATAGGCCAGATCAGGCAAGGCGATATCGCTGGCGTGCTCCACCCAGTCGGCGAGTCGCCCAGCGGTCCGGCGCAGTTCGTCGGCCGAGCTGGAAGACAGCGCGAACACCGATGCTGTGGCGGACTCGGTCACGTCGTCGTGCGTTGCAGCGGTTTCTGGAGCCTGTTCGAGGATGGCGTGCACGTTGGTTCCAGATAGGCCATACGATGACACCGCAGCGCGCCGCGAATGGCCACCATTGGTTGGCCACGGCGTATTTGCTCGCGGCACAAACAGTTTCGTGTCGATCTGCGCAATTTCGTCGGGCAGCCGGGTGAAGTGCAGATTCTGGGGGACCACACCGTGTTGCAGCGCCAAGACCGTTTTGACAAGCCCCAGGGCTCCCGAGGCCGCTTGGGTATGGCCGAAGTTGGTTTTTGCTGATGCTAGTGCGCAGGGGCCGTCGACGCCGTAAACGTTTGCCAGGCTGGTGTATTCGATGGGATCGCCCACCGGAGTGCCGGGGCCGTGGGCTTCGACCATGCCGACGGTGCGAGCCTCCACACCTGCGGCGGCTAACGCCGTGCGATACACCGCGGTTTGGGCGTCCGCCGACGGGGTCGCAATGTTTACGGTCCGACCGTCTTGGTTGGCGGCAGTGCCACGCAGCACCGCCAAGACCCGGTCGCCGTCGCGCAGTGCGTCGGGGAGCCGTTTGAGCAACACCATGACCGCACCCTCGCCGGGCACGAATCCGTCTGCCGCGGCGTCGAATGCGTGGCAACGGCCGGTCGGCGACAGCATGCCCTGAGCCGATCCGGAGGAGAATTTCCGCGGGTCCAACATCACGGTGGCGCCGCCGGCAAGGACGAGGTCGCTTTCGCCGTCGTGCAGGCTGCGGCTCGCCATGTGCACAGCGAGCAAACCAGAAGAGCATGCCGAGTCGACGGTTAATGCGGGGCCGTGGACCCCTAGCGCGTAGGCGATACGTCCAGACGCAAGGCTGTAATTGGTACCGGTGAAGCCGTACGGCCCTTCCACCGAGTGCGCGTCGGCGGCCAACAATTGGTAGTCGCCGTGCGTCAGTCCCACGAAGACACCGGTCAACGAGTTGGCGACCGCCGCAGGGGTCAGACCGGCATGCTCCACGGCTTCCCACGAAGTCTCCAGTAGCAAGCGGTGTTGCGGATCGATGGCCGTCGCCTCGCGCTCGTTGATCCCGAAGAACTCGGAATCGAACCCGGCAACGTCGTCCATAAAGGCGCCCCATCGAGACACCGATCGCCCTGGCACGCCCGGCTCGGGGTCGTAATATTCATCGGCGTCCCACCGGTCGGGCGGGATCTCGCTGATCAGGTCATCGCCGCGGAGCAAAGCCTCCCATAACTGGTCCGGCGATTCGATTCCGCCGGGAAGCCGGCAAGCCATTCCGATGATCGCGATCGGGGTCACAGAAGTTTTATTCATAACGAGCAAATGTATTGACCGAATTCTGGGCTATTCTGGCGCTTTTCGCGCACAAAAAAGATACGCAATTCCCCTCCTCACAGCAACACTTATAGCAACAATTCCGGCACAGCAAAGCGAGCGTGCCCGCAGCGTGAGTCGCGGCGTGACCCATGCGGGCAGGTGTGTTGCTGACGTACACGTTAATACCGCTGACAGCTCGGCTCAACGTTTTGCTGCACGTCAACATGTGTGGATACCGCGGGAATATTATTAGACACGGATCAATGCCGCATCTGCAGTAGCGCAACGTTACCTGATCGTGATCTTACTCTTGGGTTGAATTAAGGAAAGACTCAGCAAATTTCTATAGGGCCTGATGTGCCTCAATTTAAGGTCCGCGGCCGTGCCTTTTGCTAATTGTTCACGCGCTTTTATCTCTATAAATTTGCTCTCGCGGCAAGCGTATGCATGTTTGTCACGGCTTTTTGCCTACGCCTGCTTTGCTGAGAAGGACGCGCCCCGTCGCGGTTTGCCGGCCGGATCGCGTCGATGCGACCAGGGAAAAGTCAGCCAATCACCGGAATCCGCTGCGCAACAATGATTCCCAATGCAAGCCTGGGCGACGTGACCAGCCAATCTCGTGTTCCGCGTCTGCCGCTCGATGGGGCCAAGGCCGCCGCCGACGAGGCCGGCGTGCCGAATTACATGGCTGAACTCGCGATCTTCCAAGTGCTGCTGAACCATCCGAAGCTGGCTGGCGCCCTTAACGATCTCCTAGCCACCATGCTGTGGCGCGGAACGCTGGACTCGCGGCTGCGCGAGCTGGTGATCATGCGCATCGGCTGGCTCACCGCCTGCGATTACGAATGGACGCAGCATTGGCGGGTTGCGCAGGGTCTCGGAGTCAGCGCCGATGACCTGCTCGGCGTGCGGGATTGGCAGGCCCACAAGGCATTCGGACCCGCGGAGCAGGCAGCGCTCGCGGCCACCGACGACGTGCTGCGTGACGGCGCGGTGAGCAGCCAAAGCTGGGCGGCATGTCAGCGCGAACTGGGCACCGATCCAGCGCTGCTCGTTGAGCTTGTCACCGCGATCGGTGCTTGGCGAATGGTCGCGTCGATCCTGCGCAGCCTGCAGGTTCCGTTGGAAGATGGCTTAGCCAGCTGGCCGCCGGATGGCCGGGCCCCGTAGAAAAAGCGTGACGCAACCCCGCCTTCGGCGGCAGAGTTGACGGCATGCGCACCAGAGTCGCCGAAATGCTCGGCGTGGAGTTTCCGATCTGCGCGTTCAGCCACTGCCGCGACGTGGTGGCCGCCGTCGCCAATGCCGGTGGATTCGGCATCCTCGGTGCCGTCGCGCACAGCCCGGAGCGGCTGGAAACCGAGCTGACGTGGATCGAGCAGCAGACCGGCGGCAAGCCGTACGGCGTGGACCTGCTGCTGCCTCCGAAATACGTTGGCGCCGAACGCGGTGGCATCGATGCTCGGCAAGTCCAGGCGTTGCTGCCCGACGAGCACCGGGCCTTTGTCGACGATTTACTTGCCCGCTATGGCATCCCCGCGTCTGACGAACAGCGTCTGCCGCCCGGCGAGCTCAACATCTCGCCGAAGGGCTACGAGCCACTGCTTGACGTCGCGTTCGCTCACCGGATCCGGCTGATCGCCAGCGCGCTTGGCCCGCCGCCGGCCGACCTGGTTCAACGGGCCCACGACAGCGACGTACTGGTCGCGGCGTTGGCCGGTACCACGCAGCACGCGCGGCGCCACGTCGAAGCCGGAGTGGACCTGATCGTTGCCCAGGGAACCGAGGCCGGCGGGCACACCGGAGAGGTGGCCACGATGGTGTTGGTCCCTGAAGTGGTCGACGCTGTGGCTCCGGTCCCGGTGCTGGCAGCGGGCGGGATCGCCCGCGGCCGCCAGATCGCCGCGGCATTGGCCTTGGGCGCCGAAGGCGTGTGGTGCGGATCGGTCTGGTTGACCACCGAGGAAGCCGAGACGCTGCCCGTCGTCAAGGACAAATTCCTGGCCGCGACCTCGTCGGACACCGTGCGATCGCGGTCGTTGACCGGCAAGCCGGCGCGCATGCTGCGCACCGCCTGGACCGACGAATGGGAGCGGCCAGACAGCCCCGACCCGCTTGGCATGCCGCTGCAGTCTGCGCTGATCGGCGATCCGCAATTGCGGATCAACCGGGCCGCCGATCAGCCCGACTCCAAGGCCCGCGAGTTGGCCACTTACTTCGTCGGCCAAGTCGTCGGTTCGCTGGACAGGGTGCAGCCGGCCGGAGCGGTGGTGTTGGACATGGTTTCCGAATTCATCGACGCCGTAGGACATCTCGACGATTTGATCGATGGGTAATCGGGGCTGCGACCGCCGCCGGTCACGAACGCATAACGGCTGGTCAGCCATCTCGCGCCCTTCAGTAACTTCACAGGCGTGGCGAATTGACCCGGGCGCGATGTTCGTGCATCATCGACCAGGTAAGCACCTCGTTAGGCGAGGCGTCTACACGGATACAGGCCACTGACCCCGAACGTCGAGAGACGCCCAGGGTCAGGACAGCTCCTCCCGGGTTAAGGGTTGAGCCCAAGTGGCTTCCGGAGTTTCCGGATACGGCGTGTAGTGCCGAAGCTCTACGAGTGGGGTGCGGTTCCCGAGGTCATCGGGTTTCCTGTGCTCCTGCTTGCGTGCAATTGTGCGGTTCACCGCACGTGGCGCGACTGCGAGGAGGTGAGGGACGAATGAGTTCCAGTGATAGTCCGGATCGATATCCGGACTCTGTGTCGTCCCGATCCGGTCTCCGGCGCCTCGCTGCACGCTGAGCCTTCTTGGCCTGAGTAGCACGTCGCCTCATCGGACGCCGTTTCGGACGGACATCGAATCCCGTTATGCCCGTTTGACTTTCCGCTTAGGAGGCGACCATGACCGCTGTACTGTACGACGAAGTGGTAACGGCGGCGCCCGCACGCCGGCTTCAGGCAGTGCCTGCCCCAGAGCCGATGGCAGTGCCGGCGCCCAAGCGGACCTCCAGGCGGCCCGAATACGGTTCGATCGGTGGCGACCCGCTGGTCATGGGAGCCGCTCGGTTGCTCGGCGTTCCGTTGCGTCAGCTCTACGCCGCGCTGTGGCGCGTCGGCGTCCTTGAGGTCGGCGCCTAACACTAGAAACTGTCGCTCCCGGCACTTGAGGTGTGTTTTCCCTCGGTGCCGGGAGTGTCTTATTTCTGGGCGCTGATGAGCGCTGACAATCCGTTTTGATAGGCGGTCAGGCTGTGTCGCCACACGACTTGGACTGGCCCGCCGCTGTCAACCGTGATCTGGGCGCCAACGTGCACGTAGGGCGGCGGCGGAACGTACGGCACGATGTCGAGAAAATTCACTACCCGAAAACAGCTTTCGATCGCGGCGTTGAACGCGGTGACAAAGTCGGGCATTCCGACCCGCGGGCCGGCAAAGGTGATCAGTCGCGGTTCAATCTTGTTCGGCGGCATGTTCCGAAAGATGTCCGGCGCCGCGAGGACGGCCAGCGCAGCGCCGAGGCTGTGCCCGGTGATGAGTATCTGATCGCAGCCGGCGGTCGCAGTGGCCAAGTTCGCGGCGATGCTGCCCCGCACGAGCTCGTAGACGTCCTGAAATCCCGAGTGCACTTGGCCGAATCCGCTTACCGGACGATAGTCGTCGGGGATGGCGTCGAGGTCCGCGAGCCAATCCTCGACGTCGGCAGTACCGCGAAATGACACAAATGCGGTGCGGCTGGCCGGGTTACGGCCCATCAGCCCGAAGATGTTGGTGTTTTTCGTCATCGCTGCCACGGCGGGGTGCGGGGTTGTCATCGCGGTGAGCACGACGGCATCAGCCTGGATCAAACTGGTCTGTGCGTAACCCGTCGGCAGGACGGCCTGGCCACCGCCCATCACCGTGTACGCCGCCTGAGCCAGCGGCAGAACCACATCGCGGGCAAATGTTGCGTCGAACGCCACAGCCGCAGTGTAGGAAGGCCGCTGTCATGTTTCGGGGATCTTCACTCGGCGTGCCCGCGGTAGCGTAGACGTACTGATCCGCTCAGACCTGGTGCGAAGGGAGCGCGTCATGGCGACCGACCTCACGCTTTATCTCGACGACGAGCCCGGCGAGCTGGCCCTGATCGGCGACGTGTTGGGCAAGGCGGGCGTCAACATCGCCGGCCTCTGCGCTCTGACCAGCGGCGGAGGCCAGGCTGAAGTGCACATCCTGGTGCACGATGCCACCCCCGCGTTCGAAGCACTGCAGGGCGCCGGCATCAAGATCGCCGAGGAGCAAGAGGTGATCGTCCTGGACATCAAGGACCGTCCCGGCGCGCTCGGTGAAGTTGTCCACAAACTCGGCGCCGCAAAGATCAATCTGGAAACCGCCTATCTCGCCACCAACACCCGCTTGGTGCTGGGCGCGGCCAACCTCGCCGACGCCAAGGCCGCGCTGGCCTGACGTTGATTTGGTCGGACCCCGTAGAATCTGTGCAGCGGCGTCGATCCGGCTATCACCGGGGAGCCTTCGGAAGAACAGCCACTCTGGCCCAGTAGACCCGAACGGGTAGGCCCGTAACAGCCGTCAACGAGCGGCCGCGCTTCGGCGCGGCAATGCGGGGTGGTACCGCGGCGCTCGCGCTACCGGCGCGACGTCGTCCCCGGGCCTTCAGAGGCCCACGGTGCCTGGCGGCACTGTGGCACGAGGAGACGACGCACGCGGTGACCGACAACGCCTATCCCAAGCTCGCCGGGGGTGCACCCG
>DAIODV010000110.1:1052-9942 GCA_036746615.1 Mycobacterium sp. | reverse complement strand
GCGGCGGGCAGCCCGCGCCGACGGCTGGATGCACGGCGGCGGCGACCCTCAAGAACTCGACCGCTTGATCGAGCGCATCCAGCAGCTTCGCGAAGAGGAAGACAGGAGTGGGCCTTTCGAGATTCATGTGATCTCGACGGACGGCTTCACCCTCGATGGCGTCAAGCGCCTCGAGGACAAGGGCGTCACCGACGTCATCGTGGGCTTCCGGACCCCTTACATCGTCGGGCCCGACACCGAGCCGCTCGACACCAAGATCCGCAACCTCGAGACGTTCGCCGAGAAGGTGATCGCCAAAGCTTAACGGCTACAGCGGATCCCACACCGCGGCGCGCTTCTCCTGATGTGCTTTGGCGGCCTCGAGCGGGTTGTTGGTGAACCCGCTGAGGATCTGGGTGCGGTTCTCGATCTCCTTGGCATGCCGCAGACTTGGCGCATCCAGCGCGGTGTTGAGGCCGATCTTGGTCTGCCACACGCCATAGGCGTTGTTCTCCACGATCGAGCGGGCCATCTTCAGCGCCGCCGTAATCAGCTCCTCCGGTTTCACCACCTCGTGCACCAATCTGATCCGGTACGCCTCGTCCGCGTCGATGATGCGGCCGGTGAGCATCAGCTCGCGCGCCACCCCGGCGCCGACGATCTTCGGCAGCAGGTAGCTGGTGCCCATGTCCATCGACGAGAACCCGGCCTTGATGAACACCGAGCCGAATCGCGCTCGCTGCGAAGCGATCCGGATGTCGCAGTGCAGCGCGAATGCCAGCCCGCCGCCGACGGCGACGCCGTTGACCGCGGCGATCACTGGTATCGGTAGTTCGTAGAGGCGGGTATACAGATCGGCCAGCCGAACCTGCGCGTCATAGTTGACCTTGAACGCGGGGGTCTGCGGTGTTGTTTTCGTCCAGGGCTCCCCGGTGCCACTCAGGTCGGCGCCGGCGCAGAAGCCGCGCCCTGCGCCGGTCAGGATCGCGGCGCGGAACTCGCCGGTGCTGAGCAAATCCATCACGTCGTCCATGGCGTCGATCAGCGAGCCGTCGATCGCGTTCAAACGCTCCGGCCGGTTCAACGTGACGCCAGCGATGTTGTCCTCGAGCGTTGCCAATTCCACAGCTGTCATAGGGCCACCCTAGGGGCTAGCCGCGGCTACGCCTCATGAATGCTTGGCGAACCACTCGGCCTGCATCGCCAGCAAGCCCATCGCCGGCAATTGCGGTGTGTTCGGGTCGAGTTCGCGATAACGCTGGTAGACGTTGACCACGACGCGCTCGGCGTCAAGCCAGCTCGCGTACTCGCCGAGGTCGATGCGGTCAGCCGCCTCCACGAACGACAGGCCCTGGTTGTAGGCGACTTCGGCTTGCTCTCCGACGTGCACGAGATATCCACGCACCGCCCGGATGCCGTCCGGGTCGGTGACTGGACCGTGGCCGGGCACCACCGTCGCCGCGTCCAGCGCGATCATTGCGTCGCAGGCCGTCACCCAGTTGGCGATCGGACCGGCCCACACGATCGGCGTGCAGCCGATGAACAGCAGATCCCCGGCGAACAGCACTCCGGCGTCCGGCACGTGCACAACCGAGTCCGCGGCGGTATGCGCGGGGCCGAGGTTGAGGAAACGCACCTCGCGGCCGCCCACCTCGATGCTGAGCTGATCATCGAAGGTCTGGTCGGCATTACGCACGGTGATGCCACCGAAGTCGAAGGGGCCGAACCGTTCTCGCAGATACCCGGTTGCGGCCGGGCCGAGGTCGGCAGTCTGGGTCATCACCAGCATCTCGGGCGCCATGCCGTGTGCGATTTCTTCCGCGGTGCCCTTGGCGGCGATGATCCGCACCGTGGAGTCAAGCAGTTGGTTGCCGTGGGTGTGGTCGCCGTTGGAGTGGGTGATCAGCGCGTCGGCGATCGGCGCACGGTCGGTGACGGGCGCCATCGCGGCGAGCATTTCGCGAGTCAGGGCAAGGTCGAAAAGGGTGTCGACCAGCAACGACGCGCCGTCGCCAGCGACCAGTCCCGCATTGCTCCAGCCATAACCGCCGTCGGGCAGCATCCATGCCCACACCCGGTCGCTTACCTCGTGCAGCCCGCGGGTGTACGGGATTTTCGCCCGCGCCGGGTTGACCCGCTTGGCGGCGGGGACCGCATCGGGGTTGACCCGTGCCGGCAGTGGTTGCGGCGCAGGAGTTTTGCGAACAGTTTGGCGGGTCTCGCCCAAGCCCTGCACTTTGAGCGTGACGACGTCGCCGTCGCGCAGCCAGCCGCGGAAGGATTCCGGTGCCGTCGGGTCGAGATGTTCGACCAGTGTGCAGGTCGGCACGGTGCCGGACCCGAAGACGTCGCCGGGCCTTAACATGACTCCGCGTGAGGCGTAGGAGATCACCTCAGCGAAGCTCCAATCCATCGCCGCGGTCGACCCGGAACCGATCACCTCGTCGTTGACCAGCGCGGTCACCTGCAGGCCGAGCTTGCCGTCGTGGCGGTACAGTTCCAGTTCGTCCGGCGTGACTAGATAGGGCCCCAGGGTGACGCCGCTGTCCTTGCCTTTGGCCTGCCCGATCGCCAGTTGGCCCTCCAGCTGTTGCAAATCGCGCGCCGACCAGTCGTTGAAGATCATGTAGCCGACGATCGCCTGTTCGGCTTCGGTGACCGACAGGTCTTTGCCCGTTGTTCCGATGACTGCGGCGATCTCCAATTCGAAGTCCTGCCAAGCGCTTCCGGGCGCCATGGGGGCGTCGTCGTACGGGCCGAGCACGGTCGACGGGCAGGCGAAGTAGAACGCGGGTATCCGGTACCAGGTGTCTTTGAGGACACGGCCGCCGCCCATCGCCGCCTGACAGTTGCGCATGTGGTCGAGATAGCACAGGCTGTCCCGGATCGACGGCGGCCGCGGAATCGGCGCCATGAGCGTCACCTGGTCGAGCGGCACGGCGGGCGCTGAACGCAACGCGTCCTCCCCCGCTTGCTTAAGGCCGCCGCGCTCGATCAGATCTAGCAAGCTCACTTCCGGCGCCACCGGGTGAATCGCATCACCGGAGAGCACTCCGGCACGCTCGCCCCCACCGTCTCGAAACGTCACCCATTTCATTCCCGCACCACCTCGCTCGGTTCCTTGTCGGGCCGCAACCCACGCCAGCTGGGCTGGCGCAGCCGCCCGTCAGACGTCCATTCGCTGTACCGGACTTCCCCGACAAGTGTCGGCTTGACGAACGTCACGCCCTTGGCGTCCTTCGTGGGAAGCGGTGCGTCGAAAGGCGATTCGTCGGTGTGCAACGGCTCCAGCGTCTTCTTCAGCCTGGCCAGGTCGCGTTCGGTGAACCCGGTGCCGACCCGCCCGGCGAAATGTAGCCCATTCGCAGATGGGATCCCCGTCAACAGCGACCCGATGCCGCTGGTGCGCCCGCCCTCACCGGCACGCCAGCCGCCGATGACAACTTCCTGAGTGCACCAGTACTTGTCCTTGAGCCAGGACGCCGAGCGACGGCCCGGCTGATAGGTGGAGTCGCGCTTTTTGGCAATGACGCCTTCCCACTGGTGCTTGCGCGAGTAGTCCAGCGCGTCGTCGCCGTCACCGGGCAGTAATTCGGGAACGATCAGACCGCCTGCACTGGCAAGGGTTTCCAGCAGTTGGCGCCGATCGCGGTAGCGGGCCCGCAGCAACGACCGCCCGTCCAAATACAGCAGATCGAATGCCCAGAACTCGATGCGGGTGGACCGTGCCCGATTCTGCATTTCGGTGAACCGAGGCACACCCGAAGCGTCGAGGGCGACGACCTCGCCGTCGAGAACGACATGATGATCACCGAGATCATCTGCCATCGACCGTAATTGGGGGTATTCCTTGGTGACTTCGCGGCCGCTGCGGGAACGCAGCCGCACCCTGCCGTGATCAGCGTCGACCAGTAGCCGATAACCGTCCCATTTGCCCTCGAACGCCCAAATCGATGCTTTCAGGTTCGCCACCGAACCCTCGGTGGCGAGCATCGGGTTCAGCTCGTCGAACTGAAAAACCTTCTGGTCCTTCATCCGATGCGCAAGCCACTGGTCGCCGTTGGTTTGAATCAGCGCATAGCGCCCGGAGGTCCGCTGACCATGCAGCGTGACGATGACTTCATCCTCGAGAAATTTTTCCGCCTCGTAAGTGCCGGAATCCCAGATGATCACCTTGCCGGCGCCGTACTCCCCCTTCGGGATGGTGCCTTCGAAGCTGCCGTACTCCAGCGGGTGGTCCTCGGTGTGGACCGCCAGGTGGTTGACCGCAGTGGTTTCCGGCAGGTTTTTCGGCACTGCCCAGGAGACCAGCACACCGTCGCGCTCGAGACGGAAGTCGTAGTGCAGCCGACGTGCGTGGTGCTCCTGAATGACGAATGTATTGCCTTGGCCGATCGATGGTTTAGCGCTCGGCACCGGCTCCGGTGTTTTCGACGCGTCTCGCATGCTGCGGTATTTCGTCAGCCGATCCGCGGTTCGCACCGCGGGGTCCAGCGCGGCCAGCAGGTCTCCGTCACGCTCGACCCTTTTCAGCACTTCGTCGTAGCGCAGATGCCGAAGCTTCTTGTCGTCGAGTTCCTCCCAGCTGCGCGGTGCGGCGACGGTCGGCTGCTCACGCCCGCGAAGCGAATACGGCGCGATCGTAGTCTTCGAGCCGTTGTTCTGGCTCCAATCGAGGAACACCTTGCCCGCTCGCAGGCTCTTGGTCATCGTCGATGTGACCAACTTCGGCATCGACTTTTCGAGCTGCTGCGCAACACGTTTGGCCAACACCACCGCGCCCCGGCTACTCACCGGGTTGTTCAGCGGGCAGTAGAGGTGCAGCCCCTTGCTGCCGCTGGTCAACGGAAACGTGGTCAGCCCGATGTCGGTCATCAGCTCGCGGACAGCGCGGGCCACATCGGCGAGCTGCGCCATCGTCACGCCCTCGCCGGGGTCGAGGTCGAACACCAGGCGAGTCGCGGGGCCGGGCTTCAGCTCCTCGCCTTTGCGCGTCCACTCGGCTTCGAAGCGCCACTGCGGCACGTGCACTTCAAGCGCGGCCTGCTGCGCGATCCAGGCCAGGCCGTCGGCGCTGTCGATGATCGGATACGTCGTCGTGCCGGACCGGTGCGTAACGCTGGCGCGGGGTAACCAGTCGGGCGCCGAGGCGGCCAGCTGCTTTTCGAAGAACGACGGCTCGTCCACACCGTTGGGCCAACGCTTGCGGGTAGCGGCGCGGCCGGCGATGTGCGGCACCATCACCTCGGCGATGCTGGTGTAATACGCGAAAATGTCGGCCTTTGTGGTTCCGGTCGCCGGGTACAGCACCTTGTCGGCGTTTGTCAGCTTCACCCGCGGCGCCATAGGAGTAAACCTACGCCGCAGATATCGGTGTGGCGGATTTCACCGTGCCGGTCTAAACGCCTGTTGACACCCGCAATGTCGGATGTAGCCCAGCCCGCTCGATGTGCCGATCATGTTCATGCGAGGTAGGTTCAGCGACCAATGCGCTACGACAACAGCCTCACAAGTCTTGTCCCCGAGCGCCGCAGTACCGGCGTTCCGCTCAGCAACGCCACACTCCCTTTGCATTCGCAACGGATCGATGTGCCCACCTATGACAGGTCAGCCCTTCAGCGGGGTGTCGTTCATATCGGAGTGGGCAATTTTCACCGCGCTCATCAAGCTGTGTACCTCGATGACCTTGCCTCCCAAGGTATTTCGGATCAGTGGGGAGTTGCGGCCGTCAGCCTTCACTCCTCTGATGTCAAAGATGTGCTGTCGGCTCAAGACGGGCTGTACACCGTCGTGCAACGCGGCCACGACCGCCAAACCGCCCGCGTAGTCGGGTCGATCGGCTCCTACCACTACGCACCGAACGACAGTGGCGCTGTCCGTAGGGCTCTGATCGATCCCCAGACCCGCGTCGTCAGCCTGACGATTACCGGCAACGGGTATTACCTCGAACCGACTACCGGTGAATTCGACGCTGCCCACCCCGACGTGCGCGCCGATCTTGTCGTGTCGAATTGCTTTGTCACTGCGTGGGGATACCTGGCCGAAGCGCTATATCGACGCCGCCGCGCCGGCCTTCCTCCGTTTACGGTGCTGTGCTGCGACAACATTCCCGACAACACGCAAGCCGCCCGAACGGCGCTGGTGTCGTTCGCGGCGCTGCGAGACCCTGAACTTGCCGGCTGGATCGACAGAAATGTCGCATTCCCGTCAACCATGGTCGACCGCATCACCCCACGGACCTCAAACTCCGAGCGCGAATTCGTCGAAAACACCTTCGGCATAGCCGACAAGTGGCCGGTGCTCACCGAACCCCATAGCCAATGGGTAATCGAGGACACCTTCTGCGGCGAACGCCCACCGCTCGACGAGGTCGGCGCACAGTTCGTGACCGACGTCGGCGACCACAAGTTGGTCAAAACCCGTCTGCTCAACGGAACCCATATCGCGCTCGGGGTTTTGGCCACACTGGCCGGCTACCGGCGCACCGACGAAGCAATGCGCGACTACGTCATCTTCGATTACGTCGAGCAGCTGATGCGCGATGAGATTCAGCCGCTGCTGCCTGCAGTGCCCGGAATGAACACACCGAGCTATCGGCGGTCGTTGCTGACTCGGCTCAGTAATCCCCGCATGAGCGACCAGTTGTCCCGACTGGCTCGCCGCGGATCGACAAAGATTTCGTCGTTCCTGCTGCCGTCGTTGCACGAGGCGATCGCCCAGGGCAGACCGCACACGCTGCTGATGTTGGCCTTGGCCGGGTGGGCGCGGTACTTGCGCGGCTACGACCTCAAGGGCGGCAAGATCCGCATCGAGGATCCGCAATCGGAATTCCTGACCCGGCTGGCCACGATGGCAGGCAACGACCCCGGCCCGTTACTGCGGCATGAGATCTTCACCGAACTACGGTCGGTTCCGACCTTCACGCAGCGTTTCGGCGACATGATTGCGGATATTGACGAAAATGGTGTGCAATCCACGATGCGCCGAGCGTTGCGCGACGACGTGCGGGAGGCGGTGTGACGATGACCTCCCAGGGACTACAAGTTGTGGGGCAGTTTGACCCCGCACCAATCACCACTTTGCTCTGCGACGCCGACGACAACCTCTTTCCTTCCGAGAGACCGGCTTTCGAAGCTTCAGTCGAAGTGATCAATCGCTTCCTGGCCAGGTTCGGCATCTCGACCCCTCTCACCGCAGAGGAACTGCGCAAGAAGGCGGTCGGCAAGAACTTCCGCAGCACGGCTCTTGACCTCCTCGCTTCGAGCGGTGCCACCGCAACAGTGTCTGGCGACGAACTCGAAGATTGGGTGCGCCAGGAACGCGAGCAGGTGACCGCACATCTGGCCGCGACCCTCAAGCCGGACCCGGAGGTGCTTGAACCGCTGCAAGCCCTCGCATCGCGATATGCGTTGGCGGCGGTCAGCTCCAGTGCCACCAAGCGCCTCGATGCCTGTTTCGCTGCGACTGAACTTGATCCGCTTATCCCGCCGGCGGTGCGTTTCAGCGCAGAAGATTCCCTTCCGGTGCCGACGAGCAAACCCAACCCCGCGGTGTATCTGCATGCCGGCCAGGTAATGCAGGTCGACACCCGCCAAGGCCTGGCCGTCGAAGATTCGGTGCCCGGCGTCAAATCCGCGGTGGGCGCGGGCTACCTCACTGTCGGTAACGTGATGTTTGTGCCCGCCGACGAACGTCCTCGCCGCACTGCGGAGCTGATCGATGCCGGGGCAGTCGCGATCACCGACTCGTGGCGTGCTCTGGCTGATGTCCTCATGTTGTCGCCCGTCACAGGTGGAGGTCGCCCCGCCTAGGAGCCGTGCAATCGTGCCTAATGCAATCAACGTGAACTATGACCGCAAAAGCGTCAGCGTCGGTATCGCGCATATCGGGGCCGGTCACTTTCACCGTGCGCATCAGGCCATGTACATCGACCGATTGCTGCAACGAGGCTTGGCGCGCGAGTGGGGCATCTGCGGGGTGGGGGTGCTGCCCGCCGACTGGCCGATGCGCGATGTCCTGCGTGACCAGGATGGGCTCTACACACTGATTTTGGTAAACCCTGACGGCAGCCGCGACGCGCAAGTTATCGGCTCGATCATCGACTACCGTTATGCCCCAGACGATCCGGAGGCAGCGCTCGAGGTGCTGGCCTCGGCGTCCACCCGGATCATTTCGCTGACGATCACCGAGGGCGGATACCGGGACCCCGACGGGCCCGCGTTCACGTTGATCACTGAGGCTTTGGCCAGGCGTCGTGACCGCGGGATCGCCGCGCCGACAATCCTGTCGTGCGACAACATCGAGAGCAATGGTCTGGTCGCGCGGCGGGTTGTCCTCGCGAATGCCGAACGCCGCGATCCCGCGCTCGCCGAGTGGGTGGCCGCACACGTCCGGTTTCCCAATTCGATGGTGGACCGGATCACGCCGGCGACCACGCCGGAGATGACCGCGGCCATTCAGCGTGACTTCGGTGTCGCCGACCGCTGGCCCGTGCTGACCGAGCCATTCGCCGCCTGGGTCATCGAAGACTGCTTCGGCGACGGCAGGCCGCCGTTGGAGCAGGCGGGCGTGCTGGTCGTCGACGACGTCGTCCCGTACGAGATGATGAAGCTGCGGCTGCTCAACGCCGGGCATCAAAGTCTGTGCTACTTCGCCCATCTGTGCGGCTATGAGTTCGTTCACGACGCGGCACGTGACCCGCTGTTCACCGAATTCCTGCTCGCATACTTCGATTCCGAGGCGATCCCGACGCTTGCTCCGGTGCCCGGGATCGACCTGCATGACTACAGCCGCACCCTGATCGAGCGGTTCGCCAACCCCGGCGTGAGCGATAAGGTCGCACGGCTGTGCGCGTACTCGTCGGATCGCATTCCGAAATGGCTGTTTCCCGTCATCTGCGCCAACCTGGCCA
>DAIODV010000110.1:0-1042 GCA_036746615.1 Mycobacterium sp. | reverse complement strand
GGCGGCGGCGACCGTGGCGAGCTGGGCCCGCTACGCCGAGGGTGTCGACGAGCGGGGTGAGCCGATCGAAGTCGTTGATCAGCTTGCGGATTCGTTGGTGCCCATTGCCCGCTCGCAGCATGAGGACCCGTACGCATTCCTCAATATCACCGCCGTGTTCGGGAATCTGGCGCACGAGCCACGGTTTGTCGCGGCATACCGCTGGGCGCTGGATTCGTTGCACGGCAAAGGAGCTCGGGCAACGTTGGAGGCCTTGGTGCGATGACCCGTGGACTGGTGATCGGCGAATCGCTGATCGACATCGTCGAAGGCAAAGAGCATTTCGGTGGCAGCCCACTCAACGTCGCTATCGGACTGGCCCGGCTTGGCCGCGGCGTCGACTTCCTGACTCACATTGGCGACGACGCGCATGGCCGTCACATCGCCGAGTACGCCAAAGCCTGCGGGGTGCAACTCGTTTCAGGAAGCCAGACCGCCGCCCGAACGCCAACCGCCCGGGTGGCCGTTGGCGAAGGCGGAGCGGCTGACTATGTGTTCGACTTGGACTGGCAGCTCTCCGGGACGCCGATGGTCGCGCCTCCGCTGTTTGTGCACACCGGATCGATTGCCGCCGTGCAGGAACCGGGCTGCCTGGCGGTCGCGGCCCTCGTCGACGCCTACCACGTCTCGGCCACGATCACCCTCGATCCCAATGTCCGTCCGTCGCTGATCGTCGATCCAGATCAGGCCCGCGCGCGCATCGAGCACCTCGTCGAGCGCAGCGACGTCGTGAAAGTCAGCGAGGAAGACCTGCGCTGGATCGACCCTGACCGTCCGCCCGAGCAGATTGCGCAAACTTGGCTGGCATTGGGCCCCGCCATTGTCGTGGTGACGATGGCTAACCAGGGCGCAGCGGCGATCTGTGCCGCTGGTGAGGTACGAGTGCCGGCCCGACCAGTACAGGTGGTCGACACGGTCGGCGCCGGCGACGCGTTTATGGTCGGCCTGATCGACGCGTTGTGGACGCAAGGCTTGTTGGGCGCGCAGCGACGTGCCGAGCTGG
>DAIODV010000109.1:7797-10006 GCA_036746615.1 Mycobacterium sp. | reverse complement strand
ACTAGATGCGGCCTTCTCGGCGTAGCAAGTCCGCAGCGCTGAGCCCGCCGCCGCGACGCTGACGGGACCGGTCGCCGTTGTCGGCGTCTTTTCCGCGGGCGTTGAGTTTCTTGGTGGCGACGTCGGGGTCCTTCTCTTCACGCGGGGGAGTCGGGATGGCGGTGGTGGCTTGGTCCTCTAGGTCCTCGGCATTGGATTGCCGAGCCGAATGGCGTTGGCCCGCAGCGGGCATCGCCCGGGTTTCATCGGCGGACGGTTCCGACGGTGGCGCGGAGCTGCCGGTGGCGCGCGGATCACGCAATTCGCTGAGCCACGACTCTATTTCGCGATCTTCACCGCGGGGCGGCGGACCGGGGGGTGCCGGTGGGCGTTCACGTCCCGGGACGGGAGCCGGCGAAGCGTGCTGCTGGGCCGAAAGGCGTGTCGTCGGGGGCTCGTTGGGCTCGCCGTGCCCGGGAGCACGCATCCGCGTGGTGCCCGCAGCCGACGGGGTGTCCTGCGCCGGTGGCCGGAATTCCGGTCGCGGGGGCGGTCCGGCAGGCCTTGCCGGCCGCGGCGGTGCCTCTGCGCCGGGATGGGTGGGGTCGTGCGGCGGACGCGGTTTCGTCGCGACGGCGGTGCGTGCGGCGCCGGCCGGCCGCTCGCCTCGGGCCCGGGGCCCCGGACGCTTGCGCTCGTCGGGCAAGTGAATCTCGCCAAGCCCCAGCCGATTCTGCAGCCGCTTCATCCACAGCGGTGCCCACCAGCAGTCGTCGCCGAGCAGCTTCATCACTGACGGCACCAAGAACATGCGGACGACGGTGGCGTCGAGCAACAGCGCTGCCATCAACCCGAACGCCAGGTACTTCATCATCACCAGATCGGAGAACACGAACGAGCCCGCGACGACGGCGAGGACCAAAGCGGCCGCGGTGATCAGCCGGCCAGTGGTCGCCGTTCCGATCCGGATAGCTTCCGCGGTCGACATGCCACGCGCTCGGGCCTCCACCATCCGCGACACCAGGAACACCTCGTAGTCGGTGGCCAGACCGAAACCGACGGCGATGACCAACGCGATGAGCACGACCATCAATGGTGTCGGCGTGAAGTTCAGCAAGTGAGAGAGATGCCCGTCGACAAAGATCCACGTCAGGATGCCCAGCGTGGAACCCAGCGTCAACGCGCTCATCACGGCGGCCTTGATCGGCAGCACGACCGATCCAAATGCCAAGAACATCAACAACATCGTCGTGGTGAGCAGGACCAACAGCATCAGCGGAGCTTTGTCGAACAAGCTGTGGATACTGTCCTGTTCCAGCGCCGGAGTTCCGCCGACCAACAGGCTCAATCCTTTGGGTGGCGTGATCGATCGAAGTTCGGCGATTTTCTTCGCCGCGTCGCTCGAGTTCGCCAGACCGTTCTGGATCACCCGCACCGAGTCGTCCTTGGGGTGGGTGGCGCCATTGGGTCCAGAGACGCACGGATTGCCCGTGATCCCCGGGCAGGCCCGCTCCTGCCAGGTCTTGTCGGTGAAGCCGCTGATCGAGGCGGCGTCGTTGCGGATCTCGGCGACCTGCTGATCGGTGACCTTGCTGTGTTTATCGCTTGCGATCACCAGCGTTAACTGGTTCGTGCGGTAGCCGGGAAACAGTTTGTCGAAGTTCTCCTGCGCCAAGCGGACCGAATTGTCCGGTGGCAGATACTTCTCGCTCATCCCGCCGAAAGAGAGGTTATGCAGCGGGATGACCAGCGCGATCATCCCGATGATGATGGGGATGGCGAACACCAGCGGTCGTTTCATGACGACGTTGACCAGCTTGCCCCAGAAGCCGGCCTCAACCTCTTCGCGGGTTTTGGTCTTCTGCAGCCGATCTGCGAGCCAGTTCAGGTACACGCGTGACGGCGTCCAGTTGGCCAAGAAGGGAATGCGGAACAGGGTGCGTACACCTAGCGCGTCGACGTTGCGGCCCAGGACTGCCAGGCAGGCCGGCAGCAACGTGATCGACAGCACCGCAGCCAAGGTCACCGAGATGATCACCGCGTACGTCAGCGACTTCACGAAGCCTTGCGGCAACAAGAAGAGGCTGGCCGCAGACACGGCGATCAGGACCGCGGAGAACGCCACCGTGCGACCGGCCGTCATCACTGTGCGGCGGACCGCGGCCTCAGTGTCATAGCCTTCCGCGATCTCCTCGCGGAAACGGCTTACTACGAACAGCCCGTAGTCGAT
>DAIODV010000109.1:5381-7787 GCA_036746615.1 Mycobacterium sp. | reverse complement strand
TTGCCGGGGGCACTGCGCGCCGCAAGCACCGCCTCGATCGCGTCGAAGCCGACCCCGCGCAGGTAGTCGATCGCGATCCCGAAACCCATCATGGATACGACGGGTTGGGCGAAGAAATGCACGGGACCAAACATCGCGATTAATCGCAGGATGCCCAGTGAGCCGGCGATGCTCAGGCCACCCACCATGACCGGCAGGGCAGCAGCGATCACCCCGCCGAACACCAGGAAGAGCACTACCGCCACCAGCGGCAGCGCCAGCACCTCCATGCGTTTCTGGTCGGTGGCGATGGTGCCGGTCAGCGCGTTGGCGATCGGCTCGAGGCCGGCGAGTTGAATGTTGCCGCTGTTGAGCTTCTGAAGGTCAGGCTCGATGTCCTTGTAGTTGGTCAGGATCGTGTCGTCGTCGTCGCCCTTCAACGGGATGCTGACGAACGTGTGTTTGCCGTCGTTGGTGGCCATCCCTTTGATGACCGGGTCGGTACTGGTCGGTGCGGCCAGCCAGCCGGCCCAGCCCACGACCTGCTGAGGGTGGGCCTTCTTGAAGTCGTTGAGCTCGTTGACGACCTTCTTCTGCCACGCCGCGTCGTTGATGCTCTTAGGCGCGGTGAAAGTCGCCACGATGTGGCTGGATCGATCGCGCCCGTAAGTGTTGTCGCCGAGTACCGACGCTTTGACTGATTGACTGCCGTCGTCGTAGAACCCGCTTTGCGTGACGTGCTTGCCGAGGCTTATTCCGAAAATGCCGCCGAAGAGGCTCAGCGCTACTGTGACACCGATGACGATGTATCTGAAGCGGTATACAGTTCGACCCCACCAGGCGAACACGTCTACTCCTTAATCGTCTGCGGCGACGCGGGCATTGGTTTTCCAGTTGTCAGACACGCGAGGTCAGCAACGAAGACAGCGGTCGGAATGGTTGCAGCCACGCCCCCTTTTCAGGCAGCGAATCGAGGCCGATTCGCGGCAGCGGCTCCCGGAAAACACCCGCGATGTCCTCCAGGTCAACAAACTCCAAGGTATCCGACGCTAGCGCCCAACTAGCATGTTCGCGAAATCCGAGCACCTGTACGGGTACCCCGCCGCGGGAGATTTCCTCGAGCGGCAAGCGGAAGGCCTGGCCGTCGGCGGACGCTACTACCAGCGCCGCCAGGCCGTCGGCGCTCCGCTGCGCGATGTGATCCAGCATGTCGCTGTCCACATCGCTGTCTTCGTCGAGTTTCGGCTTGGCGAAGACAGCAAACCCCACGTTACGCAGCGCATCCACCCATGGCCGGACCACTTCGGCGCTGCCGGGCGCGATGTTGGTGAACACGGTTGCCTCGGGTTCGGCCGAGACATCTTCTCGATGGGCTGCGACGTCGGCGGTGCGGGCCAGCAACCAGCGGCCAAGCGCGTCGAAGCGAGGGCGTTCCAGTGCCGTGGGCCTGCGCCCCAGGATGGACCCCAGTCCCATGTCCAAGTTCGGCGCGTCCCATACCAGCAACACGCGCCGCGCCGCTGGCCCGGAGTCGGGCAGAGCGTCGCCGGACAGCGCCGTCGGGGCGCTGATCGGTGGGGTCGTTTCGTCGGTCAGGCTCATCGTTCGCGTCTTTTCCAAACCAATTCGGTGACAGCGCTGCCGGCATGCCGCGCCTTGTCCTCGTATTTGGTGGTCGCGCGCACGACCGATATCGGCAGCCCGGCTCCGTCAGGCCCCGCCGGATCCACCCGGGTCAGGCGGGGTTCGGCGTCGCCGACCTCGGCGATCTGCTCGGCGTAGCCGGGATGATCCGTGGCGGCGTGCAGCACGCCCCCGATCTGCAGCCGGTCAGCGATCAGCGCGACTGTGGCGGGCTGGAGCAGCCGACGTTTATGGTGGCGGGCCTTGGGCCATGGATCGGGAAAGAACACGCGAACCCCGCTCAGCGAGCCCGGCGCGATCAGAGATTCCAGCACGTCGACGGCATCCCCGCGGATCAGCCGGATATTGGTGACGTTTTCCCGTTCGATGGCCGAGAGCAGCTGCGCCAGCCCACGCCGATACACCTCCACGGCGATGACATCGACTTCCGGCTCCGACTGGGCCATTGCAAGTGTAGAAGTGCCTGTACCACAACCGATTTCGAGCACGAGCGGTGCATCGCGGCCAAACCAGGCGCTGGTATTCAGCGGCTCGTCGGGCTCGTCGGCGCTGTCCCCCGGCACGGCCACGATGCCGAGCTCCGGCCATAGCCGCTCCCAGGTCCGCTGCTGGGCAGCCGAAAGAGCAGAACGTCGTGACCGGAAGCTGGTGTTGCGGCGATACCCGCCGGCAGCGCGCGCTGCGGGCAGGCTGTCTGGCGGTGTCGGCGGTGTGACCGCTTCCACCGAAGACTGCGCACGCATCCGTTCATCGTTACCCATTAATCGATCATGTTCCCGCCCG
>DAIODV010000109.1:0-5371 GCA_036746615.1 Mycobacterium sp. | reverse complement strand
TGATACCCAACAGTTGCCTTCGACTGGTAGCGAGTGGCTCGCGTTCGGGCGGTGCAGGTGCCACCATTCAGCGGCAGATGCGGCCAGGCGACAATGGGCGGTGCTGGAGCTTTATCGACAGGGGATGGATTTAGCAGGCGAAACACATGATCGGACAGGGGCATGAGATTTTTGTCGACGAGCTGGAGCGATTTGCCGCCGAGGCTGCTGACTCGCGCTGTGCTGAGATCGCCGGTCGGCTCGCCGCGCCGCTGCGTGTAGCGGTAGCCGGACGGCGCGGCGTCGGCCGCCGAACTGTCGCGCACGCTTTGGCCCGCGCCGGGGCCTCCCGGGGAACGATCACTGTGGCCACGCCATCGGAGGCCGACCTGGCGGTCCGCGTCATCGCCGAAGTGGTCAAACCCGAGGACCGCGCGGCGATCACCGCGGCCGGCCGGCCCGTCCTGACGGTCCTGACCAAGGCAGACCTGGTCGCTCCCATCGAGCCGGGCCGCCACTCCAACGCGGTGAGAGCCCGCTGCGCGCAGCTTTCCGCGCTTATTAGTTCGCCGATCGAGCCCCTGGTGGGCTTGCTCGCGGTCGCCGCCCTCGACGACTTGGTGGACAAGACGATGTGGGCGGCGCTGCAGGCACTGGCCAGCCGGCCCGGCGAGTGGCCGATGGACGAGCGACTGCTCGACACCCTCGACGTCTTCGGCGTCGAGCAGGCCCTGACCGCGATCAGACGCGGCGCAACGCGCGACGAAACCTGCGCCGTCTTGCGGCGGCTGAGTTGCATTGACGAAGTCGTCGACAAGATCGAATCGCTCGGCGCGCACATGCGCTACCGACGCATGCTGGACGCCGCCGCCGAGTTGCAGACGCTGGCCGTCACCGACCCGCGAGTCGGCGAGTTCTTGACTCGCGACGACACGGTGGTCGCTCGGATGGCTGCCGCGATCGACGTCGTCGAGGCGGACGGCATCCACGTCGACCGGTGCGACAGCGCCGAGGCGTATCTGCGCCGCGCCGTGGGCTGGCAACGCTACCGCCGCGGACCGGTGGCGGGCCTACACCGCGCCTGCGGCGCCGACATTGTGAGGGGTTCGCTACGGCTATGGTCGAAGGTCGGGAGTTGAGCGTGACCGATCAGGCCGGCAGCGGCGGAATCGCCGCAGAAGACACAGCAGTGGATGCCATGGTGGCGGCGATCGGGCCCCGGCTGGGTGCGCCGATCACCGTGCGCCGCGACGTGGTCTTGGTGACGGGTCCGTGGCTGGCCGGGGTCAGCAGCGTGGTCGCGGCGCTGAACAAACGACTGCGCAAGCACACCTTCATCGAGTCGGCCGACCTCGCCGCCGGCGAAGCGCCGACGATGGTGGTGTTCGTCGTTTCGGCGGCGGCCACGCTGACCGAATCCGATTGCATGCTGCTGGACGCCGCGACCGCCGATACCGACGCGGTGATCGGTGTGGTGTCGAAGATCGACGTGCACCGCAACTGGGGTGATTTGCTGGCCGCCAACCGTGACGTGCTGGCGGCGCACGCGCCGCGCTACCGTGACGTGCCCTGGGTAGGCGTGGCTGCTGCGCCCGGAAGCGGCAAACCCCGCGTCGACGACCTAGTTGCAGCCGTGCGTGAGCAACTCGCTGACGCGGATCATTCGCGGCGAAACAGGTTGCGGGCGTGGGAATCCCGACTGCAGACCGTCGCCGACCGGTACGACCGCGACGCCGACGGGGCGGGTCGGCGAGCACGGGTCGAGGCCTTACGTGAGCAGCGCAGCGCCATCCTGCGACAGCGACGGGTGTCGAAGTCCGAGCGCACGATCGCGCTGCGCAGCCAGACCCAGCAGGCGCGGGTTCAGCTGTCGTACTTCGCCCGCAACCGCTGCGCCTCGGTGCGCTCGGAGTTGCAAGAGGATGTGGGGGGTCTGACGCGGCGCCAGCTGCCGGATTTCGAGGCCAACGCCCGCGCCCGGATCGACGAGGTGGTTGTCGAGGTGGACGAGGGCATCACCACGCACTTGGTCGACGTCGCCAAAAATCTGGACCTCGCGGTCGACCCGCCGGCATCCACCGAGCTGCCGAAGGTCGAGATATCGGTGCCGCAGCTGAACTCGCGGCGGCTCGAGACCCGGCTGATGATGTTGGTGGGCGCGGGTTTCGGGTTAGGTGTGGCATTGACGCTCAGCCGGTTGCTGGCCGACCTGACTCCCGGGCTCACCGCCGCGGGAGCCGTCGCATGTGCCGCGATCGGGCTTGCGCTCACCGTCTGGGTGGTCGGAACCCGCGGCCTGCTACGCGATCGCGCGTTGCTCGACCGCTGGGCCGGCGAGGCGACCGCACAGCTGAAGTCCGCGCTCGAGCAGCTCGTCGCGACGCGGGTGCTGGCAGCCGAGTCGGCGCTGGCCGCGGCCCTCGGCGAGCACGACGAGGTCGAGAGTGCGCGGGTCACCGAACAGGTCGGCGTCATCGACACCGAGCTACGCGAGCACGCTGTGGTCGGGGCCAGGGCCGCGGCGGTGCGAGGCCGCGAGATGCCGACGCTGCAGGCCGCGCTTGCGGCGGTGCGAGCCGAGCTCGGCGAACCCGTCGAGCCGCCGTCGGAAGACGAGGCGGATACGCCGACCGAAGATGCTGCCGCCGCGAACGAGGACGGCAGCGAAGAAATTGACGAAATCCCGCCGGCAAATACTGCGGATAACGTGTTCTGAATCGTTCCTGTGAGTGATCCAATACACGCCCGACCTGCCCTGGTGATACTCCCCGCGATAACCTGGGTATAGGTTCACCACAAAGTTTTGCGGGTGAATTAGCCCGCTCTGGACAATAGAGCAGCCGCCTACGCAGGAGAGTGCAGGAGATTTCGATGACTTCAGCGACCGTTCCCGGTCTGGATACCGCGCCGACGAACCACCAGGGCTTGCTGTCCTGGGTGGAGGAGGTCGCCGAGCTCACCCAGCCCGACCGGGTGGTCTTCGCTGACGGTTCTGAGGAGGAGTGGCGGCGGCTCTGCGAGCACCTGGTGGCCGCGGGCACCTTCAAGCCGCTGAACCCGGAGAAGCAGCCGAACTCCTATCTGGCGTTGTCTGACCCCTCTGATGTCGCGCGGGTGGAATCGCGGACCTTCATCTGTTCCGAGCGCGAGATCGACGCCGGCCCAACCAACAACTGGATGGACCCGAGCGAGATGCGCTCGACCATGATGCCTCTGTACCGCGGCTGCATGCGGGGTCGGACCATGTGGGTGGTGCCGTTCTGCATGGGCCCGCTGGGCGCCGACGACCCCAAGCTGGGCGTGGAGATCACCGACTCGGAATACGTCGTCGTGTCGATGCGCACGATGACCCGCATGGGCAAGGCCGCGCTCGACAAGCTCGGCGACGACGGCTTCTTCGTCAAGGCACTGCACTCCGTCGGCGCTCCGTTGGAGCCGGGGCAAAAGGACGTCCCGTGGCCCTGCAACGACACCAAATACATCACTCACTTCCCGGAAACCCGCGAAATCTGGAGTTACGGTTCGGGTTACGGCGGCAACGCGCTACTGGGTAAGAAGTGCTATTCACTGCGGATCGCGTCGGCGATGGCTCACGACGAGGGTTGGCTGGCCGAGCACATGCTGATCCTCAAGCTGATTTCCCCCGAGAACAAGGCCTACTACTTCGCCGCGGCATTCCCGTCGGCGTGCGGCAAAACCAACCTTGCGATGCTGCAGCCGACGATTCCCGGCTGGCGGGCCGAAACCCTCGGCGACGACATCGCCTGGATGCGGTTCGGCAAGGACGGCCGGCTGTACGCGGTCAATCCCGAGTTCGGTTTCTTCGGGGTTGCGCCGGGCACCAACTGGAAGTCCAACCCCAACGCGATGCGCACGATCGCCAAAGGCAACACGGTTTTCACCAACGTCGCTCTTACTGACGACAACGACGTTTGGTGGGAAGGTCTCGAGGGCGAGCCAGATCACCTGATCGACTGGAAGGGTCAGGACTGGATTATCCGCGAGACGGAAACCAAAGCCGCGCACCCGAATTCGCGGTACTGCACGCCGATGTCGCAGTGCCCCACCTTGGCTCCGGAGTGGGACGACCCACAAGGCGTGCCGATCTCCGGCATCCTGTTCGGCGCCCGCCGCAAGACCACGGTGCCGCTGGTGACCGAGGCCCGCGACTGGCAGCACGGGGTTTTCATGGGCGCCACGATGGGCAGCGAGCAGACCGCCGCCGCCGAGGGCAAGGTCGGTGCCATTCGCCGCGACCCGATGGCCATGCTGCCGTTCTTGGGCTACCACGTTGGTGACTACTTCCAGCACTGGCTTGACCTGGGCAAGAACTCCGACGAGTCCAAGCTGCCGAAGGTGTTCTTCGTCAACTGGTTCCGCCGCGGCGACGGTGGCAAATTCCTGTGGCCGGGCTTCGGCGAAAACAGTCGGGTGCTGAAGTGGATCGTCGACCGCATCGAGCACACCGCCGGTGGCCAGGAAACCCCGATCGGGGTCGTTCCGACCGCCGACGACCTGGATTTGGACGGGCTGGATGTCGATCCCGCCGACGTGAATAAGGCGCTCGTGGTCAACGCAAGCGAATGGCGCGAGGAACTGCCGCTGATCGAGGAGTGGTTCGAGTTCGTCGGCGAGAAGCTTCCGACCGGCGTCAAGGACGAATTCGAAGCGCTCAAGCAGCGGCTGGCCGAAGCCGACTAGTCAACCGAAGCGAAACCCCGGGTCTGGTGATCCGGGGTTTCGCTTTGCCAGAGGGTAGCCACATCCTAAGTGTCGGGTAGCCAAACTTCTCGTTATGGTGGCGCTGACCAGCAAATTTAACTGGCGGCGCCCGCCTTATTGGTAGCTCAGCTATGTTGCTGGATCACCGCGCGGACGGTATCTTTCGACCCAGGGGGCGAACCGTCCTCCCAGCTTCGACGATGTAGGCGATGTGAATTCCACGATGACTGCCCCCGGCGCTGTTTCCGCCACTGCGCCATCCCAGTCGTTGTTCCGCCCGCTCGCGATCGTCGCCGTCTTCATCTGCCCGTGCAGCCGGTGCGCCGCTTTCAGCGGAGGTCCGTGCAGTCGCTCGGTCCCCGTCATGTCGATGTACGCTTCGTCTATGGACGCCATCTCGACCAGCGGCGAGAACGAATGCAGCACGTCATAAACCTGCCGCGAGCTCTCCCGGTACCGGTCCGGATGCTCGGCGACAAAGATAGCCTGTGGGCAAAGCTTATAGGCGGTACGCAGCGGCATCGCCGAGTGCACACCGAAGCGCCTCGCCTCGTACGACGCCGCCGCGACGACGCCACGACGGGTGACCAGGCGGCCGCTCTCGTCGTGCACGCCGCCGACGATCACCGGCGTGCCGCGCAGCTCCGGACGGTGCAGCTGCTCGACCGAC
>DAIODV010000108.1:0-10120 GCA_036746615.1 Mycobacterium sp. | reverse complement strand
TCGCCCTCTGGGTCTGCGTCGCCGCCGCCGAGTTCGCCGTCCTCGACCTGCTCGACGATGATCGTTGACGCGAACCTGCTGCTGTACGCCGTCGATGAGAACAGTGCTTATAACCCGGCGGCCGCGGCGTGGCTAGAACAGACCCTCAGCGGCGACAGCCGAGTCGGAATTCCTTGGCAGACGATTGGCGCGTTTTTGCGGATCGTTACGCATCCGCGGGTCACCGAGAATCCGCTGACCTCCGCCGACGCATGGAGGTATGTCGAAGACTGGCTCGCTATGCCACTGGTGTGGATTCCGCCGGCGACGGAGACCACCGCGCAGGTCTACGCGAGGCTATGCGCACAGGTCGAGATCACTGGCAATTTAGTCCCCGACGCACAGCTGGCCGCCCTCGCGCTTGAGCACGGTGTCGAAATCGCCTCTGCGGATACAGATTTCCTGCGTTTTCCAGGTCTTCGCTGGATGAATCCGTTGGCCCCGGCTTAGCCGCGGGCGGGTCACCCCTGTGGCCAATCTCGCGGCCACGCTGTGAGAGCCGATCCTGCGCGGCCTCTGGCCGGAGGACCCATTCGCGTCCAACGCGGTCCAGAAGCGAACTGCGGCGAATGTCGCCCTCATCGCCCGCGCACTCGGTGTCAGTTGTCCTCCACCGGCATAACCAGAGATAACCAGTGTGGCGACCGTCACCTCGGGTTGAGCAGCGCCGCAACGTGAATCAATCGACGCATAGAATGGCGCAATCATGACCGCACCGGGGCAGGAGTCTGTCATCACCCCGATCGCGGGGCTGGTGGAGTTGGCGTTGCGCGCGCCGACGCTGCAGCGACTCGTCGACCTCGCCGCCGATCGACCCGATGAACTGACGCTGGTCGGCCCGGCCAGCGCCCGGCTGTTCGTCGCGAGCGGGCTGGCCCAACCGGGTCCGCTGCTGGTGGTTACCGCGACCGGCCGCGAAGCCGATGACCTGACCGCGGAACTGCGGGGTGTCTTCGGCGACTCCGTCGCGATGTTCCCGTCCTGGGAGACGCTGCCCCACGAACGGCTCTCACCGGGTGTCGACACCGTCGGCGCCCGATTGATGCTGCTGCGCCGGCTGGCCCACCCCGATGACGCGCGACTGGGCCCGCCGTTGCGGGTGGTGGTCACCGCGGTCCGCTCACTGCTGCAGCCGATGGCCCCGCAGCTGGGCCTGCTGGAGCCGCTCACCCTGGCCGTCGGGGACGAGGTCGATTTCGAAGGCGTCATCACCCGGCTTGTTGAGCTCGCCTACACCCGGGTGGACATGGTCGGTCGGCGCGGCGAATTCGCCGTCCGCGGCGGCATCCTCGACATCTTCGCGCCGACCGCCGAGCACCCGATGCGGGTGGAGTTCTGGGGCGACGAGGTCACCGAGATGCGGATGTTCTCGGTCGCCGACCAGCGGTCGATCCCCGAGATCAACGTCGAGGGTCTGGTCGCGGTGGCCTGCCGCGAGCTGTTGTTGACCGAGGAAGTGCGGGCCCGGGCGGCCGAGCTGGCCGGCCAGCAACCCCCGCCGGAGCACGGCGTCACGGGCAGCGTCGCCGACATGCTGGCCAAGCTCGCCGAAGGTATCCCGGTCGACGGCATGGAGGCGTTGCTGCCGGTGCTATGGCCCGCGGAAAACGGGGCCTTGTCACTGCTGACCAATCAGCTGGCCGACGGCACGCCGGTGCTGGTCTGCGACCCCGAAAAGGTCCGCACCCGCGCGGCCGACCTGATCAAGACCGGCCGCGAGTTCCTCGAGGCGTCGTGGTCGGTTGCGGCGTTGGGCGGCGATTCACCGATCGACGTCGAGCAGCTCGGCGGCTCGGGATTCCGCGAGCTTGACGAGGTGCGCGCCGCTACCCGCCAGGCCGGCCACCCGTGGTGGACGCTGAGCCAGCTGTCCGACGAGTCGGCGATCGAGCTCGACATCCGGGCCGCGCCGTCCGCCCGTGGGCATCAGCGTGACATCGACGAGATCTTTGCGATGCTGCGTGCCCACGTTTCGACGGGTGGGGCCGCTGCGGTCGTCGCGCCCGGAACCGGAACCGCGCACCGGGTGGTCGAGCAGCTAACCGAATCCGACACGCCGGCAACGATATTGGAGCCGGGGGCCGAACCCAACCCCGGCGTGGTCGGTGTGCTCAAAGGCCCGCTGCACGACGGAGTCGTCATACCCGGTGCGGCACTGGTCATCATCACCGAAACCGATCTGACCGGTAACCGGGTAACCGCCACGGACGGCAAACGTCTTGCCGCTAAACGCCGCAACACCGTCGACCCGCTGGCTTTGACCGCAGGCGACTTGGTCGTTCATGACCAGCACGGCATCGGGCGCTTCGTAGAGATGACCGAGCGCACTGTCGGCGGCGCGCGCCGCGAGTATCTAGTGCTGGAGTACGCGTCGACCAAACGCGGCCTCAATGAAACCGACAAGCTTTATGTGCCAATGGATTCGCTGGATCAGCTGTCCCGGTATGTCGGCGGCCAGGCGCCGGCGCTGAGCCGCCTCGGCGGCAGCGACTGGACCAACACCAAGACGAAGGCCCGCAAAGCAGTCAGGGAGATCGCCGGCGAACTGGTGTCGCTGTACGCCAAGCGGCAGGCCTCGGCGGGGCACGCATTTGCGCCCGACACCCCGTGGCAGGCCGAAATGGAGGACGCCTTCGGCTTCACCGAAACTCATGACCAGCTGACCGCGATCACCGAGGTCAAAGCCGACATGGAAAAACCGATCCCGATGGACCGGGTGATCTGCGGTGACGTGGGCTACGGCAAGACCGAGATCGCGGTGCGGGCGGCGTTCAAGGCGGTGCAGGACGGCAAGCAGGTCGCGGTCCTGGTGCCCACCACGCTGCTGGCCGATCAGCATCTGCAGACCTTCACCGAGCGGATGGCCGGCTTCCCGGTCCGGATCAAAGGCCTGTCCCGGTTCACCGACGCAGGAGAATCCCGCGCCGTGATCGATGGTTTGGCCGACGGGTCGGTGGACATCGTGATCGGCACCCATCGGCTGTTGCAGACCGGAGTGCGGTGGAAGGACCTCGGCTTGGTGGTGGTCGACGAGGAACAGCGCTTCGGTGTTGAGCACAAGGAGCACATCAAGTCGCTGCGCACTCATGTCGACGTGCTGACGATGAGCGCCACCCCGATCCCGCGCACGCTGGAGATGAGCCTGGCCGGGATCCGTGAGATGTCAACGATTTTGACCCCGCCCGAAGAGCGCTACCCGGTACTGACGTATGTCGGGCCACACGACGACAAGCAAGTCGCAGCGGCGCTGCGCAGAGAACTGCTGCGCGATGGCCAGGCTTTCTACGTGCACAACCGGGTCAGCTCCATCGACCAGGCGGCCGCGCGGGTGCGGCAAATGGTGCCAGAGGCGAAAGTCGCTGTGGCGCATGGCCAAATGCCCGAGGATCTGCTGGAAAATACCGTCCAAGGATTCTGGAACCGCGAGTTCGACATCCTCGTGTGCACCACAATCGTCGAGACCGGTCTGGACATCTCCAACGCCAACACGTTGATCGTCGAGCGCGCCGACACTTTCGGGCTGGCCCAGCTGCACCAGCTACGGGGGCGCGTCGGCCGGAGTCGCGAACGTGGTTATGCCTATTTCCTTTACCCGCAACACGCCCCGCTGACTGAGACCGCCTACGACCGGTTGGCAACGATCGCGCAGAACAACGAACTGGGCGCCGGCATGGCGGTGGCGATGAAGGACTTGGAGATTCGCGGCGCAGGCAATGTGCTCGGTGTCGAACAGTCCGGACACGTCGCCGGGGTGGGCTTCGATCTGTACGTGCGATTGGTGGGCGAGGCCGTCGAGGCGTATCGCGCCGCGGCCGACGGCCAAACCGTCACCACGGCCGAGGAGCCCAAAGACGTGCGGATCGACCTACCTGTCGATGCGCACCTGCCGCCGGACTACATCCCCAGCGACCGGCTACGGCTCGAGGGATACCGGCGGCTGGCCGCAGCGAGCGACAACACCGATATCGACGCCGTCGTCGAGGAGCTGACCGACCGCTACGGCGCGCTGCCCGAAACCGCGCAGCGGCTGGTGGCCGTGGCGCGGCTGCGGCTGGTGTGCCGTGCTGCCGGCATCACCGAGGTGTCGGCGGCGTCGGCGGCCACCGTGCGGCTGGCGCCGCTCACGCTGCCGGACTCTGCCCAGGTGCGATTGGCGCGGATGTATCCGGGTGCGCGTTACCGGGCTACGACGTCGACGGTGCAGGTCCCGATTCCCCGCGCCGGCGGCGTCGGCGCACCACGGATTCGCGATCTCGAGCTGGTGCAAATGGTGGCTGATTTGGTATCGGTGCTGGATGGCAAGCCGGGAGAATCGAGCAAGGTTGATATAACCAACCAGTTGGCCACCGGAAGTGAGGAGCGACGAGTGCGATGACTGTCGTCTTGGTCGACCCTCGCCGTCCGTCGCTGATTCCGGTGGAAGCCATCGAGTTGCTCACCGGTGAGGTGCAATACACCGAGGAGATGCCGGTCGCGGTGCCCTGGACCTTGCCGTCGGCGCGCCCCGCCCATACCGGCGAAGACGCTCCCGTGCTGCTGTCCTCAGACCCAGAGCACCCGTCGGTTACGGCGCGACTGGCCGCCGGCGAGCGATTGATTTCAGCGCCCGATCACCAGCCGGGGGAGCGACTGGTGGACGCGGTCGCGATGATGGACAAACTGCGAACGGCCGGACCGTGGGAAAGCGAGCAGACCCACGACTCGTTGCGTCGTTTCCTGCTGGAAGAAACCTATGAGGTCTTCGACGCGGTCCGTAGCGGCGACGCCGACGCGTTGCGCGACGAGCTCGGCGACGTGTTGCTGCAAGTACTTTTCCACGCCCGTATCGCCGAAGACGCGCCACTGCATCCATTCAGCATTGACGATGTCGCCGATGCGCTGCTTCGCAAATTGGGCAATCGGGTTCCCGGAGTTCTTGCTGGAGAAGAGATCTCGCTCGATGAGCAATTAGCTCAGTGGGAGGAGCGCAAAGCGTTAGAGAAGAAGGCCAAGGCGCGGAACTCGGTACTTGACGACGTGCCGACCGGCCAGCCCGCTCTGGCGTTGGCGCACAAGGTGGTTCAGCGTGTCACACGGGCAGGGCTACCCGCCGACCTGATCCCGTCGGAAATCACGACGATCACGGTGACCTCCGACGTCGACGCTGAAAACGCGTTACGTACTGCGGTTTTGGAATTCATCGACACGGTCCGTAGTGCCGAGAAAGCGATTGCCGCTGACCGCCGGGGCGAAGACGTCCCCGCGGAGCTGGACATCGCTCCCGTCGGCGAGATCAGCGAGGAGGAGTGGCGGGGTCACTGGCTGCCTGTCGTCAACGCGCTGGATCTCGAAGAACCGGCGGACGAAGCGGACGAGGCCGAAGACGCGGCTGATGACGTCACCGAACCCGAGGAAGACCCCGCCGAAGACGACGAGCCCGGGGACGACGGGCCCAGCGAACCTCAGTAGATCTGCGGGCATCAGGGCTGGCCAACGCGGGGTCAGGCCCCACGCGGCGTCGGAGGGGGCTGACCTACTCGATTCCCATGGGACCATGGTCGGGTAATCGTGTGTAGGGGGCTGTTGTGTGGCCTGTCCGTTGGCTGCGGGCACTCGCCGTCGTGGGTGCGACGGCGCTGCTCTTGGCATCAAGTTGCAGCTGGCAGCTGGGCCCCTACATACCCAAGGGCGTGCCGCCACCGGCAGGCGTTCTGGTCCCGCCCGTCGACACCCATGCCAAGGGCCGACCTGCCGATCAGCTGCACGGGTGGGCAATCTCACACGCGCCCGCGCTGCAAATCCCTGTGACCGCGCTGGAGGCCTACGGCTACGCCGCGCGGGTTGCCGAGGTGGAAAACCCGAGTTGCCACATCGCGTGGACGACTCTGGCCGGTATCGGGCAGGTCGAGAGTCACCACGGCACCTACCACGAGGCGAAGCTGTCTCCCAACGGAGACGTGCATCCCCCGATCAGAGGCGTGGTGCTCGACGGATCCAATGGCACGTTGCGCATCATCGACAGCGAAGCGGGCGGCATGGACGACGGCTCCAACGCGGTGCGGGCCATGGGTCCGATGCAATTCATCCCCGAGACGTGGCGTGAATACGGGGTAGACGCCAACAACGACGGCGTGATCAACGTGGACAACATCGACGACGCCGCGTTGTCGGCCGCGGGCTATCTATGTTGGCGCGGGAAAGATCTCGCCACACCCCGCGGGTGGATCGAGGCACTGCGGGCGTACAACTACTCCGACGTCTATGCCCGTGCCGTACGCGACTGGGCTACTGCCTATGCGGCGGGTCACCCGCTCTGAGCAGGCTTTAGGCTACTGATGGCAACTCAGCCCTGACGACGCAAGGAGAACCCAGTGCCGATTATCGAGCAGGTCGGAGCCCGCGAGATCCTGGATTCGCGCGGAAATCCGACGGTCGAGGTCGAGGTGGCCCTCATCGACGGGACATTCGCGCGGGCCGCGGTGCCCTCCGGTGCGTCGACCGGCGAGCATGAGGCTGTCGAGCTGCGCGACGGCGGCGACCGCTACGGCGGCAAGGGCGTCAAGAAAGCCGTGCAGGCCGTGCTCGACGAGATCGCCCCGGCGGTCATCGGGCTGTCCGCCGACGATCAGCGGCTGGTCGATCAGGCGCTGCTGGACCTGGACGGCACCCCGGACAAATCCCGGTTGGGCGCCAACGCGATCCTCGGGGTGTCGCTGGCGGTCAGCAAGGCAGCCGCTGATTCCGCCGAGCTGCCGCTGTTCCGCTATCTCGGCGGCCCCAACGCGCACATCCTGCCCGTGCCGATGATGAACATCCTCAACGGCGGCGCGCACGCCGACACCGCCGTCGACATTCAGGAGTTCATGGTCGCCCCGATCGGTGCGCCCAGCTTCTACGAGGCGCTGCGCTGGGGCGCCGAGGTGTACCACTCCCTCAAAGCGGTGCTGAAGAAGCAGGGCCTGTCCACCGCCGTGGGCGACGAGGGCGGCTTTGCCGCCGACGTGGCCGACACCAAGACCGCGCTGGATCTGATCAGCCAGGCCATCGAATCCGCCGGGTTCAAACCCGGCCCCGACGTGGCGTTGGCCCTCGACGCGGCGGCCACCGAGTTCTACACCGCCGGCACCGGCTACAAATTCGAGGGGAACACCCACACCGCTGATCAGATGACCGAGTTCTACGCCGGACTGGTGAACTCGTATCCACTGGTATCCATCGAAGATCCGCTGTCCGAGGATGATTGGGACGGGTGGGTCGCTCTGACCACGGCGATCGGCGACCGGGTGCAGATCGTCGGCGACGACATCTTCGTCACCAATCCCGAACGGCTGGAAGAAGGTATCGACAGGGGCGCGGCAAATGCGTTGCTGGTCAAGGTCAACCAGATCGGCACGCTGACCGAGACGCTCGACGCCGTCGCACTGGCACACCACAGCGGATACCGCACGATGATGAGCCACCGCAGCGGTGAAACCGAGGACACCACGATCGCCGATCTCGCGGTGGCGGTGGGCAGCGGGCAGATCAAGACCGGCGCACCGGCGCGCAGCGAACGCGTCGCCAAGTTCAACCAGCTGCTTCGGATCGAAGAAGCGCTCGGCGACGCCGCCCGCTACGCCGGCGATTTGGCGTTCCCACGGTACGCGCCGGAAGCCGGCTAGCCGGTAGGAATCATGCCCGAATCCAAACGGCCAGACCCGAAGCGGCGCTCACCGGCGTCGCGTCCGAGTCGGGCCGGCGATTCGAAACAGGGCCGAGCGCGTAAGTCACCGGCAGCCCGTCCCGCTCCGAATGCGTCGCGTGCGATGCCGGAGCAGGTCGAACCGATCAAACGCGCGATCGTTGAATCAGCCGAGCAACGGTCGGACCAACGACTCGGGTTGACCGCGCGGCGGGCGGCGATCTTGGCGGCGGTGGTTTGCGTGCTGACGCTGACCATCGCCGGACCGGTCCGCACGAATTTCGGCCCACGGACCGAGATGAAACAGCTGGCAGCCTCCGAAGCCGCTCTGCGCCAACAGATCGCGGATCTCGAGCAGCAGAAGGTCAAGCTCGCCGACCCCGCTTACATTGCGGCCCAAGCCCGCGAGCGCCTGGGGTTTGTGAAGCCCGGTGACATCCCGTATCAAGTCCAACTTCCCCCGTCGGCGGCCGTACCCGCAGAGCCGGGCACCCAGCAGACGCCCGCGGCCGCAGGGGATCCGTGGTACACCTCGCTGTGGCACACGATCGCCGACGCCCCGCACGGTCCGCCGACGGCCACACCACAACCACCCGCGCCGCCCGCACCTGCCCCACCGAGTCCGCTGCCGCCCGGTGGTTGATCCTGACGACCTCGAGGCGGTAGCGCGTCAGCTCGGCCGCGAGCCGCGGGGGGTGCTTCAGATCGCGTATCGGTGTCCCAACGGCGAACCCGGCGTGGTCAAGACCGCACCCAGATTGCCTGACGGCACACCATTTCCGACGCTGTACTACCTGACGCACCCGGCGCTCACCGCTGCGGCGAGCAGGTTGGAGTCCTCAGGAATGATGAGGGAGATGACGCAGCGGCTGAGCTCTGACTCGGAGCTGGCCGCCGCCTATCGACAAGCACACGAGTCGTATCTGGCCGAGCGGGATGCCATCGAGCCGTTGGGGACGGAGTTTTCCGGCGGTGGCATGCCCGACCGGGTCAAGTGTCTGCATGTGCTGATTGCGCACTCGTTGGCCAAAGGCCGCGGAACCAACCCGCTCGGCGACGAGGCGCTGGCCGTGCTGGCGGCGGAGCCGGAGATGGCGGGGATCCTGACGCCGGTGGAGTGGACATGAATCGCGTCGCGGGAATTGACTGTGGTACCAACTCGATTCGGCTCCTGATCGCCGATGTGGTCGACGGCCAGCTGCGCGACGTACACCGCGAAATGCGCATCGTGCGGCTCGGTCAGGGCGTCGACGCGACTGGCCGATTCACGCCGGAGGCCCTGGAGCGCACCCGCGCCGCGCTTGTCGACTACGCGACACTGTGCGCGAGGCACGGCGTTGATCGGATACGGATGGTCGCGACATCAGCCGCGCGCGACGCCGCCAATCGCGATGTCTTCTTTGCGATGACGGCCGAAGTGTTGGCCGACGTGGTCGACGGTTCCGTCGCCGAGGTGATCACCGGCGCCGAAGAGGCCGAACTCTCCTTTCGCGGAGCGGTCAACGAACTCGACTCCGCCGCAGCGCCTTTCGTCATCGTTGACTTAGGCGGCGGATCAACCGAGATCGTGCTCGGGACGGACAGCGTCGAGGCGAGCTTTTCGGCCGACGTCGGCTGCGTGCGGCTGACCGAGCGTTGTCTGCATTCGGACCCGCCAACGGCCGCGGAGGTCGCGGCTGCCCGCGACGTAGTTCGCGAACGGCTCGGCGAAGCGCTGCTGGCCGTGCCTGTGCAGCAGGCCCGTACCTGGGTGGGTGTGGCCGGCACGATGACGACGATCGCGGCGCTGGCGCACGAGATGACGACGTATGACTCTGCGGCCATTCATCTTTCACGGGTCGACATCGAGCGGCTGCTCACAGTGTGTGACGACGTGATCGGTATGTCTCGCGCGCAGCGTGCTGCGCTGGGGCCGATGCACGCGGGACGGGCCGACGTGATCGGTGGCGGTGCGATCGTGATCGAGGAAGTGGCCTTAGCGCTGCGCGAGCGCGCCGGCATCGACGCGCTGACGGTTAGCGAGCACGACATCCTGGACGGCATCGCGCTGTCGATCGCCGACTGAATCGGGAACCGGCGCGGGCGCGCCGGAGTCTTACCCGTCATGAACAACACGCTGAGCACCGATTTCGATCTGATGCGCTCGGTCGCCGCGGCGATCGACACCCGCAATGATGAGATCCGGACCACGCTGCAGGCATTCATCGGTCGGATGAGCAGCGTGCCGCCGTCGGTGTGGGGTGGCACAGCCGCAGCGCGTTTCAAGGACGTTGTGCAGCGGTGGAATGCGGAGTCGACGAAACTCCACCATGCTCTACACGGAATCGCGGAGACCATTCGTTATAACGAAGTCGCGCTGCGGGAGTCGGCCGATGGCCATGCCCACCACATCGGTGTCGCCGGCGGGGATCTGTGAGGCCG
>DAIODV010000107.1:8170-10273 GCA_036746615.1 Mycobacterium sp. | reverse complement strand
CCGCTCGACGCGCAGCTTCGATCTGCAGTACCGCGACGACCAGTGGAAGATCTGCGAATCCAGTACGGGTTAAGTCAGTTCGACACTGACTTGCCTGCGCAGTGCAGGTCGTTGCAGGCCTCGATGACCCGCTCGGTCATGCCGGCTTCGGCTTTCTTCAAATAGCTGCGCGGGTCGTAGACCTTCTTGCTGCCCACCTCGCCGTCGACCTTGAGCACGCCGTCGTAGTTGGTGAACATGTGCGCGGCGATCGGGCGAGGGCTTCCTTGATCTCCGACTTCAGGGATCCGGAACCGCCGTGGAAGACGAAGTCGAACGGCTTGGAGCCGTCGGGCAGGCCGAGCTTGGCTGAGGCCACCTTCTGCCCCTGGGCAAGGATGTCCGGGCGGAGCTTGACGTTGCCGGGCTTGTAGACCCCGTGCACATTGCCGAACGTCGCGGCCAGCAGGTATTTGCCGTGCTCGCCGTGGCCCAGCGCTTCGATGGTCTTCTCGAAGTCGTCAGGGGTGGTGTAGAGCTTGTCGTTGATCTCGTGTGCGACGCCGTCTTCCTCGCCGCCCACGACGCCGATCTCGATCTCCAAGACGATCTTGGCGGCGGCCGCTTCTTTGAGCAGCTCCTGGGCGATAACCAGGTTCTCGTCGATCGGCACCGCGGAGCCGTCCCACATGTGCGACTGGAACAACGGGTCCTTACCGGCGGCGACGCGTTTGGCTGAGATCGCCAGCAGCGGCCGCACGTAGGTGTCCAGCTTGTCCTTGGGGCAGTGGTCGGTGTGCAGGGCGACGTTGATCGGGTACTTGTCGGCGACCGTCTTGGTGAACTTGGCCAGGGCGACCGCGCCGGTGACCATATCCTTCACCCCCAGCCCGGAGCCGAACTCTGCACCACCGGTGGAGAACTGGATGATGCCGTCGCTGCCGGCGTCGGCAAACCCCTTGAGCGCGGCGTTGATGGTCTCCGAGGACGTGCAGTTGATGGCCGGGAAGGCGTAGGAATTCTCCTTGGCGCGTCGCAGCATCTCGGCATAGACCTCTGGCGTTGCGATGGGCATGAACCTTCCTTCCTGACGTGTCGCATCAGTATCGCAAGCTGCGCCTGGTAAAGAGCCGGGGGGCTTCGCCGGTATCTTGAGGGGCAATGACTACCACCCTGGTCGCGATGCCCCACTTGCTCGACCCGATGTACTGGTTGGGCGCCAACGGCGTGTTCGGCAACGCGGTACTGCCCGGCATCCTGCTGATCGTCTTCGTCGAAACCGGTCTGCTTTTCCCGCTGCTACCTGGGGAATCGCTGCTGTTCACCGGCGGCTTGCTGGCCGCAAGCACGCACCCACCGGTAAGCATCGAGGTGTTGGCCAGCTGTGTGGCGGTGGTCGCCGTGCTCGGCGACCAGACCGGCTATTTCATCGGCCGCCGCATCGGCCCGGCGCTGTTCAAGAAGGAAGACTCGCGCTTCTTCAAACAGCATCATGTGACGGAGTCGCACGCGTTCTTCGAGAAATACGGCCCGATGGCCATCATCATGGCCCGGTTCATGCCGTTCATCCGGACCTTCACCCCAGTGGTCGCGGGGGTGTCCTACATGCGCTACCCGGTCTTCCTCGGGTTCGACATCGTCGGCGGCATCGCCTGGGGTGGGGGCGCGACGCTGGCGGGCTACTTCTTGGGCAACAACGAGTTCGTGCATCACAACCTGGAAAAGATCATCCTGGGCATCTTGTTCGTGTCGATGATCCCCGCATTCATCGCGTTCGGCAGGGCCTACCGCAACCGTCGGCGCGCGCCCAAACAGGACCAAGACGCCCTGCCGGTGCCTAAGTAGGAATCCGCTAGGCGGGTCGGAAGCTCATCGCCACCCCATTCATGCAATAACGCAATCCCGTGGGTTGGGGGCCGTCGTCGAAGACGTGGCCGAGGTGCCCACCACAACGTTGGCAGAGCACCTCGGTACGCGTCATGCCGGCGCTGTTGTCCGGCTGCTCGATTACGGCGTTGTCCAAGGCTTTCCAGAAGCTCGGCCAGCCGGTACCGCTGTCGAACTTCGTGGTCGACGAGAACAGGTCGTGGCCGCACCCGGCGCACCCGAAGGTGCCTGGCCGGT
>DAIODV010000107.1:0-8160 GCA_036746615.1 Mycobacterium sp. | reverse complement strand
ACGCGCGCCAGCGGCTTGAGGCCCAGCTCGTGCGCCTTCTCCGCCGACATCAACACCGCCGCCGAGGCGCCGTCGTTGAGCGGACTGCTGTAAGGCGTCTCGGTGTCCGCCGTGCGAAGTACTGCGTATTGCTGCGGAGTCAGAAGTTGCCGCCACTCCTCGTCGGTGTGGTTGACCTCAAATGTTCCGATCGGAGTGTTCGGCCGGCCGGCCGCGCGGAGATCAAGCAATAAGCCGGAGCCGGCCAACGCGCCGAGCACGGCACCGCCGAGAACAACCCGCCGTCGGGTCAAGGTCACCCTTGAACCATACGACTGCTTGCTTAGACGGCAACCGCGAAATCGCAGCCGGTTTTTGCTCGGACGTCGGCGACGCTCACCCCGGGGTGTAGTTCGGTGAGGGTGAGTCCGCGTTCAGGCTCGACGTCGAACACGCAGAGGTCGGTGATGATCATGTCCACCACACCCTTGCCGGTGATGGGCAGCGTGCATTGCTTGAGGATCTTCGGGCTGCCATCTTTCGCGGTGTGATCCATGACGACGATCACCCGTTTGACACCCGACACCAAATCCATTGCGCCGCCGGGCCCTTTGACCATTTTGCCGGGCACCATCCAGTTGGCCAGGTCGCCGTTCTCGGCAACCTCCAAGCCGCCCAGGATTGAAAGGTCGATGTGGCCGCCGCGGATCATCGCGAAGGAGTCGGCGCTGCTGAAAAAGCTTGACCCGGGAAGGCTCGTGACCGTCTGCTTGCCGGCGTTGATCAGGTCCGGGTCGACGTCGTCTTCGGTCGGGTAGGAGCCGATGCCCAGCAGGCCGTTCTCCGACTGCAGCGTCACGGTGATGTCGTCGGGAATGAAGTTGGCCACCAACGTCGGAATGCCGATGCCAAGGTTCACGTAGTAGCCGTCGCGCAGCTCCTGCGCCGCGCGCTGGGCCATCCGCTCGCGAATGGGGCTGTCGTGCTTGAGCGCTGCCCCACCACTGGTGGTACGGAACTCGATGCGCTTCTCGTAGTTGGTGCCCTCGATGATCCGGTCCACATAGATGCCAGGGGTGTGGATGAGGTCGGGATCCAGCTCGCCAACCTCGACCAGTTCTTCCACCTCGGCCACGGTGATCGCACCACAGGTGGCGATCATCGGGTTGAAGTTGCGCGCCGTCTTTCGGTAGACGAGGTTGCCCGCCTTGTCCCCCTTCCATGCTTTGACCATGGCCACATCAGCCCGAATGCCTTCTTCCAGAACATATTCGGTGCCGTCGAAAACCCGGGTGTCTTTGCCTTCGGCAAGGTTGGTGCCGAAGGCGGTACGGGTGTAGAAGCCGGGAATGCCTGCCCCACCGGCGCGTAACTTCTCCGCCAGCGTGCCCTGCGGCGTTAAGACAAGGTCCAGTTCACCGGCCAGCACCTGACGTTCGAATTCCTTGTTCTCGCCCACGTAGGAGGCGATGACCTTGTTCACCTGACGCGCCTTGAGTAGCAGGCCCATCCCGAAACCGTCTACGCCGGCGTTGTTTCCGACGATGGTCAGGTCCTTGACGCCGCTGTCCACCAGAGCCCGGATCAGATTCTCCGGAATGCCGCACAGGCCGAACCCACCGGAGGCGATCGTGATGCCGTCCTTCAGCAGACCCTGCAGCGCCGACTCGGCGTCCGGGTGGACTTTACTCATGAAACCGTCCTCTCATTGGCGTCACTGTTGGTCACGGCGCACGCGGCCTCCATCAGCATCCAACCGGATAGTTGCACCGACAGATCGCGCTCGGCTATCTCCGACGCGGTGACCGCACCCTCGACGAATTCGGCCTGCTGGCCACCGGACGTCGGCAAATCGGCGGTGCGATCCCAAAACGGTCCGAATAGCGGCAGCCCTTGCACCGACTGCCGGTTGTTCCACGCCGACTGCGCCGAGGCCAGCACGATTTCGCGGGCGGTTTCTCGGGCCGCCGCATCCGCAGCGGAATCGCCCGGCAACGTCGTGGCGACCAAAGCCAGATAGCGAGCGGTAATTCCGGAGAACAGCCCGCCGTCGCCGCCGGCCTTCGGCTCCCCGACAGCTACTTCGCCTCCGCCGATGCACTCGCGGCGCGTGCCGCTCGTCTTGGGTGCGGGCGGCCAGCTCGGTCTCCAGGCCCAGCACGACGCCCTGGCAATAGGTGTACTGCGCGCGGACCAGCGAACCGGCCTTGATCCCGTCAAACACCAAGTGCGTATCAGGGTCGATCAGCGTCTCGTCGATCCAGTCCGCCATCTGCTGGGCCCGCCGTAGCCGGTCGCCGTAGCGCGCCAAAAAGATTCCCGCCGGGCCGTTTGCCGGGGCATTGAAGAATTGGTCCTGTTTGCGCCACGGGATACCGCCGCCGTCTTCGGGCACCCACGCTTTGACGAATTGGTCGTTCAACTTGTGCAGTGCGCGTTTGCGCTCCACGCCGGCGATGCGGGCGGCGCGTTCCAGCGCCAGCGCCAGCCAGGCCATGTCGTCGTAGTAGCTGTTGACCCAGGAGCCGTTGTTGCGCAGCCGATGCGAGCGGATCTGCCGAGCGATCTTGATGCGCCGCTGCGGCTGCGGGTCGCGCAGCTGCGCGTCAACCAGGCAATCCAGCAGGTGCGCCTGCCACCAGTAATGCCAGCCGCCGAACCATCGGTCGCGCCGAGCCGGTGGCCAGGCCACCACGCCGAGCTGGGTACCAGGCAACGCCCACAATCGCTTCAGGTGGCGCCCGGTGACGGCGGCTTCTGCGCTGACCGCCCGGTTGACCCACACCTGGTCCATGTATGGAGATATTGCCTTACCAGGCGCAGGTGCAGGCTATGCCCCCTAAAGGCGATCCATCTCCCGCGCCATGGCCGCGTTTTCCAGCCACGAGTAGTGCTTCGGGTAGTCGTGACGTTTCGGACGGCCATCTTGCGGCGAGGCCACAATCGCCTGCTCCATGTTTGCAAGGACGGCGCGAGTCGCCTCGACCCACCGGCGCAGAGTCGAGGGCTGCCGCCGCAGAGCTGCCGCGGTGCCCAGTGCAACCTCATGCTCGGTGATGAGAACCGGTGCCGGTGGTTCGGTGATCGGCGCCGGCGTCGGCGAAACCAGTCGCTCTTCGGCCTCATCGAGGATGATGAGTTCAAGTTGTTCGGTCATTTCAATCCTCCAGCGGTGCGATCCGTTACTGGAATCGTTGATCGCGGTCGATCGACCGATGTCAGTGGCGCACTACTGATCTTTCGCAGCGTTGCGGCGTGATACCACTGACCGGGAGGCAGGGATGGACATCAGCTGGATATTGCTGCGGTGGTTGATCAGTTGAGTTGACTGTCGCCCTGTCGTGCCCGGGGGCGAGGCAACAGCGCCGCGAGTTCGTCACGATTGAGCGTGCCCGTCTTGGCCATCGCTTTATAGATGTGGCTTTCGACGGTGCGAACCGACAGTGTCAGCCTTGTCGCGATATCCCGGTTGGACAGCCCTTCACCGATTAGCATCACGATTTCTCGTTCACGGTCTGTCAGCGGCAATCGTTCGACAGCCTTACGCAGAGTCGGCGTGCGGGCGCCCCCACACTGCTCGGCCAACGCTTCGGCTCTTGCCGAGCATCCCAATGCCGATCCGCGTAAGTCGTGGTGCCGGTAAGCGATAGCTGCGTGCGCCGCCGCGTCGACAGCCGCGATCAGATCGCCCATATCCTCGAATTCCGCAGATACCGCTGATAATTCGGCACCATCGTCATCATTCAACGCTTCGGCGAAGCGGGCCGCAACACCGGCGCGGGGCCCCTCGACGATAGCTTCGAGCTCGCGCAATCGAGGCCCGCAGGAACGTTCCCCGAACTGTGCGGCGGTCTGTAAGCACATGACTTCGGGAGCGAATTGACCATTGGCCCTGGCTGTTTCGGCGGCGGCAAGCGAGATCGCGATAGCCTCGCTGACGGCACCCTGCGCGGCGGCCACCCAAGCCTTGGCCATCGCATACTCATAGTCGAGATACCGCCAGCTGGGATGGCGCTGGTTTTCGAGCGTGGCAAGCGAGGCCGCTGCCTCATCTGCCGAGCCCTGCATCGCGAGTGCAATGGTCAGTGGAATCTGGCATCGATAACCCCACCCGTCGGAGTCGGTGGAAGTCTGTACGGTTTGCATCGACTGGGTCAATAGGGAAATCGCGGCGTGGAGTCGTCCGGAACCAAGCGCCACTCTGCCCAGTGCAAGGGAGCCAACTTGGAAAGACTGAAATGCTCGGAATTCGATTTGGCGGTGTCGCACCGTTTCCGCAGGTGCTTCAGCCTCGGCGATTTGGCCGGACAACAGTAGGGCGCCGATGTGGGCGTCGGTGATGATCACGAATGAGCGAATCGGAACGGGGTAACCGGCCCGAGCCGCAGCGACGGCTTCATCCGCACGGCCCACTTCACCGAACGCGAGGGCCAGGGCCCAAGCGGTAACGCGCTGGGCGACGAGGTCGGGCAGTTCCTTCCAGGTGAACTTGCCTGATGCCTCGATGGCCAAGTCCGGCTTGCCCATCGCCGCCCAGTACACCGTCAGAAACGCGTCGATGCAGCTGCGAGCCTGCGGCCCGGCGGCGTCGGATGCCTCATCGATGAGCGTCTTTGCACCTACCGGGTCGGCGAGACTGAACAGCCGATTGGTGGCCCGCAGAAAGGCGACCCGCCCGCACAGTGCGTCACCCAATTCGCCGGCCTGGATGTCGCCGAGCAGCGCGTCGGCTTCACCGCCGCGACCCGTACAGGACAAGGCGTAGGCGCGAATAAGCTTCGCGTCCGCTGCCCCGCCTGCCAGAATTGCTGCTGCCGTGAGCCGATCAGCGAGCGGAAATTCCCACAGCCAGACCGCGCCCCGCGCCGCCCTAATAAACAGGTCTGGATCGGGCTCGAGGTCGGAGTCGAGAATGAGCATCGCGCGGCGAACAACCATGCCGATGTCGTCACGATCGCCGGATGTGGCCAGTTCCGCGGCGACAAGTCCACGCAGCCGTCGCAGCCTGGTGACGGCTGCCCGGCTCCGGCGCACCTCGCCGTACAACGGGTGTGCCAACCTTGCCTCGACTCGATCACCCACTTGGTCAAGAGCGATCAGGCCGCGGATGTCGGCATCTTCTACCGCGGCGGGCTCGGTTATTCGGGTCAGCGACCCGAGTTCGAGTGGTTCGCCGACGGCGAGGGCGTCGATCACATCGCTGACCTCGCGGCGCAGGCCTCCGATTCGTTCTTCGATCAGTTCGACGAGGCTCGGCGGTAGGACCGGATCCCCGAGCCAACGCCAACACCCGTCTTGCATGGTGAGCCGCTCATCAGCAACCTCCTGCTCGACGATGTTGCGCAGATACAACGGGTTGCCGCGGGTCAACGTCCACAACCGCGCGGCGGCCTGCGGATCCAACGGGCCGCCCAGCGTTGCCGAGATGAGCGCGGTGATGTCGGCTTCGGACAACGGTTGTAGGTCGAGGCGGTCGAACTCCTCGCAGTTCCATAGCTCCCGCGTCGCGGCGGGAACGGGTTCTCCGCCGCGGGCGGTGAGCACGACTTTCGCCGCCCGCCGCTGGATGATCTGGTGGACAACGAAGGTCGAGAGATCGTCGAGCAGGGCGGCGTCATCGACACCCAGAACCACTGTCTTGCCGGAGGACGGTGACGTCAGCGCGGCGACCATGCCGCGGATTAATTCCAGGTTGTCGTCGACCGCAGGTTCTGCCCATGAGGAGAGTGCCCCCAACGGAATCGACCGCGCCGACGACGTGCCCACCACCCAACGGACTTCATATCCCTGCGACGCGGCTGAATTGAGCGCCTCACGGGCGATTCGGCTCTTTCCCACGCCGGCGGGCCCGCAAACGACGATCCCAGACGAGTCCGCGTCGAAGACGGCGGCTTCGATGAGTCGCAGTTCCTTCGAGCGGCCGGTCAACGGCCACGTCAACCGCACCCGTACAGACTAAAAGCGGTAGCCGATCGGCAAGGCGAAAGATCAGTATCCGGCTACTGACGTGTCTTTGCGCTACCGGAGAAACGATGACCTCGCGGTTAGCAACCGCTAAACGCCTAGCTGACGTGTTGCGAGCGAGGAGTCGTCATGACCGTCGACACGATCCTTTCCCAGCCTGCCCGCAGTTGCCCGAATGTCTTCGACGCGGGCCTTCCGATCTTGGCCTACGAGCACTTGGACGATCCTGAAGAGGCGCACCGCCTCATCGCGCAGGCGCGGGATCGATCACCGATCGCGATCGGAACTCACGGCCCGGAAATATTGCGCTACGAGCTGGTTCGTACTGTGTTGCGCGACGCACGATTTCGCATGCCCAACGGGATGTTCCTTGCCGGCCAAGGCATCACGTCCGGCCCGATATGGGACCGCGTCACCGCGAGCCTGATCAGTCTCGACGGAGATGCGCACCACCGGCTGCGTCGATTGGTGTCAAAGGCTTTCACACCGCGAGCCACTACACGGCTGCGCACGACGATCACCGAGGTGATCACCGAACTCGTTAAACGCCAGACGTCCCGCGGGCACTGCGACGTGGTGGCCGACATTGCGCGGCAATATCCAATCCCGATTATCTGCGCGCTCATCGGCGCACCGGCCGAGGACTGGGAGCTGTTCTCGGATTGGACGGACGACATCTTCAAGGCCTTCAGCTGGAATGTGGCCAACGAGGCGGACTCCATCCTGGGGGCATGGGCGGCGCTTGACGCCTACGTCGACGACATGGTCGCTGTCCGACGTGATGCGCTGACCGACGACCTGCTCTCAGAGCTGATCCGCGCCGAACACGACGGCGACCACCTCAACGCCGACGAGTTGCGAATGCTCGTAGTGGGTCTGCTGATCGCCGGCACGGACACCACCCGAAACCAGCTCGCCGCCGCGGTGCAGGCGCTCTGTGATCACCCCGACCAGTGGTCACTCCTGCGCCGACACCCCGAGCTGGCGGTGCACGCCGTCGAGGAGACCATGCGACACTCCCCCATCGTCTGGGCCACCTTGCGCGTCGCCCGCGAAGATGTCGAACTCGCCGGAGCCATCATCCCGGCCGGCACACTGGTCCTCGTCAACACCGCGGCGGCGAACCGGGATCCGGCCGTCTACGAGAGGCCAGATGAACTCGACATCACCCGTGTGGGCGCCCCTGCCATGCAGACCTTCGGCGCCGGCATGCATTACTGCCTTGGCGCTAACCTCGCGCGGCTCGAACTCGCCGAAGCCCTGACGATAATGACGTGGTACATGCCAAACGCCCGGCGAACCGGGCCGGCCCCCTGGAAACCGTTTGTCGGGTTGAGTGGACCAGCCACTCTGCCAATCGAATTCGACCGCTAAACGCCCTACCAGGCGCTGCCCATGTCCCCGTGTTGGCTGATCCAGGTATGCATGGCGATGCCCGCCGCGACCGAGACGTTGATGCTGCGGGTGGAACCGAAATGGGCGATCGAGACGGTCAACGCGGCGCCGCCCCGGGCGTCGTCGCTGATGCCGGGGCCTTCTTGACCGAATAGCAGCAGGCAGTTGCGCGGCAGTGTCGTCTCTTCGAGTCGCCTTGCGCCAGGCACATTGTCGACCGCGACCACCGTCAGGCCTCCTTCGGCCGTGAAGCGCAGCAAGTCGGCGACACTGTCGTGGTGGCGCAGTCGTTGGTAGCGATCGGTGACCATGGCGCCGCGGCGATTCCAACGACGACGCCCCACGATATGGACGGTGTCCACGGCGAAAGCGTTGGCCGTACGCACCACCCCACCGATATTGGCATCGTGGCCGAAGTTTTCGATCGCCACGTGCAACGGGTGTCGCCGCTTGTCGATGTCGGCGATGATCGCCTCGCGCGTCCAATACCGGTAGGCGTCAACGACGTTGCGGGTGTCGCCGTCGCGCAACAGCGCCGGGTCGTACCGCGGGTCGTCGGGCGGCGGTCCAGTCCAGGGCCCGACTCCGCTTGTCGGAACACCCCATTCGGTGGGACCGGGCTCAGTCACGTCGTGGTCCAGACCGCGGCGTGGGTGCCGACCACCGAAAGGGTCGCGTAGAGCAGCGCCTGGTTGATGTCACCCTGGGTACACAGCGACGCGCTCACGTGCACGGCGTCCAGCGATGCTTCCGGCAGGATCAGCACCGACGACCCGTAGGCCGTACAGGCCGGGCTCAAGCCGGGGGCCGGCAGCGTCGGCG